>CAILAQ010000001.1 GCA_903832165.1 uncultured Bacteroidota bacterium
ATTCCATTTCGCATAGGTCGGGATTACCATTTGATCAATCAGATTGTAATCTGCGAGGGCAAGAACATCACATACCTGATTCAATTCCGTGATCTTTCGGATACAGGCGATACTTCCGGCTGCCTCCAGCTGAACTTTGACTCCGGGGTTTTCCTTCTCGAACGCAGCAGCAAGATTTCTCATCGGTACCGACAGACTGCCCGCATGAAACACCGAAAGCACCATATTTTCAGCTTTCGGCCTCCGGGAATGGCTGCAAGAGAAGAGGAAAACTGATATCAGCACCAGTATCCAGCCGGATGTTCTCATGAATTCTCCTGTTTGGCGATGTTGCTGGCTAAGAATCTAATTAACGATTGTCGGCCGGACCTCAAAAACATAGTGACCCGGAACATAGAGTCTGTATTTTCCTGTTTTTCTGCTCATGGCCGGCTTCCTGCCCTTAGGAGAATTTATCACTTTGATGCTCTTACCTTCTCCTGCCGGCACCCATTCAGTCTTTAATCCATCAGGAATCTCAAATTCCATCACCAGACTGGTTCCTTTCCACCTCCAGCTGCTAACCAGTTTGCCGGCTGGGAAAAACTTTTCGGCGTGCAGGGAATCCATGCCTTGAACAGGTTGAGGCCTCAGGATAACGCTGTTTTTATCAGGCCTTTCATAATCAGGCTGAATGCCGCCCAGCCATTTTATATACCATTCAGATACGGATCCGAACATAGGATGATTCTGGGAATAAGTATTATCACTCTCTTTCCATGTTTCCCAGATAGTGGTTGCCCCATTGTCAATCATGTATTTCCATCCGGGGAATCCGGGTTGATTCACCATGCGTAAGGCAATATCGGTCCGCCCATTAGAGGATAAGGCCTCCAGAAGATATTTTGTACCGAAAATACCAGTAGTAACATGGTAATCTGCTCTTTGGAGTACATCAAGCAGGCTGGCCAATGCTATCTTCTGATCTTCGGGACTCAAAACTTCCGAAACCAGCAGCGTTGACAATAAAGTCTGCTTATTTGGAACCTCTATGGATGGAGTATCCCAGAAAAGATCGATAATCTTCTCACGAATTTTTCCAGCAAGTTCATGATATCGGGCAACTCCCTCTTTATCGCCATTTACCCCGGCAAAACGTTCCATAATCCTGGCAACCTGATAATAATGACAGGTGCCCGTAAATTCAACCGGAACTTTCGCCAGACTCTCGTGATCACTCAACCCATTGTCAACCACAAGGCCGGGGTGAATTTTGGCAACCTTTTCCATCCATGCCTTATCAGTCTCATATAATGCCTTTATGAGTTGATAATCGCCGTAATGCACAAACATGGCATTTTGCAAAAACAGGAATGCCGATTCCCAGCTCAAACCGCAATATTCAATGCCAACTGATGGAGCCGTATCAACAAAACGGTCAGGCTTCAGGGCATCGATCCAGTCAAAGATCATTTTTCGATAGATACCATGCATATCGAAATTGTAAATAAAAGCGTCGGCTGTCGCATTGATATCGCCGCCATACCCAAACTTTTCCCGTGCCGGACAATCCGACTGAACACTCTGAAGATTACTCAAAAATGTCCATTGACAATTGATATTCAGTTGATTTAAATAGGCGGACGAACTGATTATTTTGCCCGCATCTTCAACCGCAGTACTTATACGCCCTGCCTTAACATCACCTTTCGCCGGATCTTGCCGGAGACCGCTGATTTCAGCATAACGAAAACCGTGGAAGGTAAAACGAGGCTGAAAGACTTCCTCACCCTGGCCTTTGGCTATATATACATCCAGCTGCTCTGCAACTGCAGGTGCTCCGGGACCTCCAACTCCTGCCCTTTTTATCTGGCCGCATACTGTTGTCATCGGGTTGATGGAACCATCCGGGTAAAGCAGTTCTCCGTAGCGAACCCGAATAGTATCACCCTTTTCGGCTCGCATCTTCATCCTGATTAAACCGGTAAAGTTCTGGCCAAAATCTATGATCCGATGATTATTTTCTTTTGTTTTTATCGATACAGGATCGAGCCATCTTGTAATACGGATAGGTGGGAATTCGGAAAGCTGGGTTATTCCACCAGGACCGTTTGTCACCATCACATTTTCCCATCCTTTGG
>CAILAQ010000002.1 GCA_903832165.1 uncultured Bacteroidota bacterium
ATCAGCCGATCGATCTGAGCACTATATATATACGAAACAAGCAAGGGGTAATGATCCAGCTGGACAACGTGGTTAAAGTCGATTTCCAGGTTAACCTCCCTACCCTATACCGGTTTAACCGATACATCTCAGCAACTGTATCTGCCTCACCTGCCAAAGGGTACACCCTTAGTCAGGGAATTGATGCCATGCAAAAAGTGGCTGACGAATCGCTTGACGATACCTTTACCACTTCGCTAACGGGCGTATCGAGGGATTATGCAGAAAGCTCCAACACGTTGATCTTCGCTTTCCTTCTGGCTTTGGTGCTGATTTACCTGATTCTCTCGGCGCAATTTGAAAGTTTCAGGGATCCGATGGTAATCATGCTTACTGTTCCTCTCGCCATTGCCGGGGCTATTATCTCATTAATCCTTTTTGGACAGACGCTTAATATTTTCAGTGAGATCGGCATGATCATGCTGATAGGTATTGTCACCAAGAACGGCATACTGATTGTGGAGTTTGCCAATCAGAAAAAGGACACGGGGATGGATCTGAAGACATCGGCTCTGGAAGCAGCCACGCAGAGGTTCCGGCCAATCCTGATGACCAGTCTGGCTACGGTACTCGGTGCATTGCCTATTGCCCTTGCGCTGGGCGCCGGAGCAAAGAGCAGGATTTCCATGGGGATCGTTATTATCGGGGGATTGATGTTCGCATTGATCCTTACATTATATGTGATTCCCTCCCTGTACACTTACATTTCGGGATCTAAAAAGAAAATTGAATTCAAGGACCATGAATAAGAAATTCATCAGGCTGATAATATTTGCCCAGCTCTTTTTGGGCGGCACGCTGATCGCTCAGGATACGCTGAAGCTTGATCAGGCAGTTGTTATTGCGATTCAAAAAAATTACGACATCACCCTGGCGGCTAAGGATTCGCGGATAGCGGAACTAAACAATACAATGGGGGCAGCCGGCATGCTGCCAAAGCTGAGTCTTGCAGGGGCTCGAAGCACCTCGACCAGTAAAACGTATGAGGTATATAACGACGGCAGGGAAAAACAGAGTCCGAATGCCAAGAGCAACAACCTTAGCGGAGGCATTTCCCTTGCATGGACCCTCTTTGACGGGTTTAACATGTTCATTCAAAAAAACCGGCTGAGCGAATTGAAATACATGACTGACCTGCAGTTACAGTCGGTAATTGAGAACACGGTTACTGATGTCATACTGGCCTATTACACTATAATTACCCAGGAAAAGATGGTAGAAGTTTACCGTGAAGCGATGGCGATTACCTCGGAGCGTAAAAGGATTGCCAAGGCCGGAGTTACTTTCGGTTCCAGCTCGGAACTATCGTTTTTACAGGCGAGCGTGGATTACAATGCAGACAGTTCAGCATATATTCAGCAGGCAAAAATGCTTCAGAATAATAAAGTTGAGCTGAACCGGTTATTGTGCCGTGATTTATTCCAGCCGTTTAAAGTAAGCAGCGACATTCCTGTTCAGTCGGGACTATTATTTGAGAAGTTGTGGTCGCAGGTGAAGGAAGAGAATCCTGAAATACGGATGGCTCGTACGAACCTGAGTATTGTGATGCTTGAGCGAAAGATGGCAAATTCAACACTCTATCCTCGCTTGAATTTTACGTCCGGATATAATTACAACAAGTCCGAATCTGAAGTTGCTATCACCTCACTCAGCCAGAGAAACGGGTATAATTTTGGAGTGAACGCCAGTTATACACTTTTCGACGGATTTAATGAAAACCATAACAGAAGTAAGGCTCAGATTCGTGTGGAATCGGCAAAAGTAGAAGTGGAGCAATCGGAGTTAAACTCAAAGGCCCATCTCCAGCGGATTTTCAACGATTACGAGACCAATCTTCAGCTTGCCTCTTTCGAGAAGGAGAATGTGACATTGGCAATAAGAAACCTCAAGGTTGCACAGGAAAAGTATCGGATCGGATCGTCCAATGATATCGAATTACGGGAAACGCAAAAGAAGCTGATGGATGCCGAGAATCGCTTTCTGACTGCCCAGTTCAGGAGCAAATCGAGCGAGACGGAATTGATGCGGATGTCAGGGCAGCTTTCTCGCTGACGCTCGAAAGAGGCTTCGCTGCGCTCAGCTAAGAGGTTCGCTTCGCTCACTAACAGGTCGGCTTCGCCTCCTAATAGGCTCAC
>CAILAQ010000003.1 GCA_903832165.1 uncultured Bacteroidota bacterium
CTTAACTTGGTCAAACTTTTCGTTTTCTAAAATATTTACGCCATTAAATGTTCCGATTAGCAATCTGCCTGATTTTTCCAGCGCCATGGAATATATATTGTCATTGCTCAATCCGTCTTTTTCACTGTAGCTTTTGATATAGAGATTGTTTAAACAGTAAACACCTTTTCCGAATGTACTAATCCAGATGTTGCCCTCCTTGTCTTCCATATAGTAGTTGACCAGAGTGTTCTGAAGGTCTGTCTTACTGCCGATATCTATTACTTTATCTGTGCCACGGGGGATCATAAAGAAGCCCCGGTTCATGACAGAGAACCATATATTCTCATTTTTATCGGTAAAGATTGCCGTGACATCATTGCTATCCGGAGAACTATTTATTTCATACCTGTGCACTACCGAGTTGTTGCTTATTTTGAAAATCATCCCGTTAGTACCAATAAAGTAACTGTCATCCTTGCTGTTGGACAGGCAGTTGTAATTTACATCCGGCAATCCGATGATATTTATTTTTATCAGTTTATTATTATCAAGCTTGCATAAGCTGTTAGTAGTCAGGGCAATTACGCCCCCTTGTTTCAATTTCTCCAATTTTATGATATGATCAGGATATTTGGAGACTTGCGAGACTGACTTGCGGTCCGGAGCACTTAGATTGATCACATTTATTATGCCCCAGCTGCGGTAAGCGTATAATTTCCGGATGTCATTATCTACCGGAGCCAGCAATAAATAGGAAGTAGCGAAACTCTTACCTTCGATCTCTGAACAGTAATTTTCGATCCTCCCGTTTCTCAATAAATTGATCCCATTCTCATAAGTGCCAATAAATAACTCCCCATTATCCCCTTCTGCAATAGACGTTACGGAATTTGAATTCAATCCATCATTAGTTCTGAAGGTGGTGAAGTGATTCCCGTCGAACTTGCTCAATCCATTTAACGTTGCAAACCAGATAAACCCGCTTTTATCCTGAAGTATCGAGAATACGGTTGATGAAGCCAGACCTTCAGCGGAAGTATAATGATAATAGGGTGGTGTCTGGGAAAAGGCCTGACTCTCAAACAGCAGACAAATTGATGTATAGAGCAGGATCTTCTTTAACATATTCAGAGTGTGTTGAGTGCTGCTTTTATTTTCTGGATAAATTCCGGCGCTTTCCGTCGCGAGATCTCTATGCGGCTGTCATCTGCCATGGTAACATGGTAGCCGCTGATATTTGAGTAAGCTTTAATGTATTTCAGATTGATCAGATGGGACTTATGAATTCTGTAGAACTGTTTTTCAGGTAACTTGTCCTCAAAATCCTTCAGGGTGTGGGAAATAAGTTTAATCACCCCACTTGTAAGAATTACTTTCGTGTAGCAACTGTCGGCCTCCAGGCGGATGATATCATCGAAAATAAGGATATCAAAGCCGTGAGTTGCAGGCAAAACTAACTTATCGGTTTCTTGTATGGTTTCCTGAACAGGTTCGGCGACTGTTTCTGAATTCTTGCTCTTCAGTGACAGAAGCTTTTTAACGGTTTGTTTAAGCTCCTTTATGTTGATGGGTTTCAGAAGATAATCCACCGCGCCGGCCTTAACGGCATTGATTCCGAATTCATCATGGGCGCTGAAGAAGACCACCATGAAGTCGCGTTCATCGAACTCCTTCAGAAAGTCAAAACCATCCAGAACAGGCATGGTGATATCAAGAAATACCACATCAGGCCGATGCACTGTAACCATTTTCAAGGCATTAACCACAGAATCCGCACATCCCAGAACTATAACTTCGGGGCAATAAGTTTCAATAATCTTTTTCAGGTTCTCCCTGCCAAAGAGTTCGTCATCAACAATAATTGCTGTTAACTCGTTCATGAAAATAAGGTATACAACTGGTCAGAGCTCGGTGACGACGGGAGAAAGCAGGTGGGGAATCTGATTGTAGACGATCATTTC
>CAILAQ010000004.1 GCA_903832165.1 uncultured Bacteroidota bacterium
ATCGCATATTGTGAATCTGAATAAGATCGACACGATTAAAAGGAACAGCCTGATCATGAGGGAAGGCTTATTGGAGCTCGAAGTTCCAGTAGGGAAATCTTATCGCGATCAATTACTTTCCAGCCTGAATCTGATGTCGCACTGACCGAATGAACGGTTCGAAGGAATTATTTCTTAAATATCTGGGACAGACCTCACCTTATCCGTTGGCACTTGAGGTTATCAGAGCAGAGGGATGCTACCTTTACGATCCTTCAGGAAAAAAATACCTCGATCTTATCAGCGGATTCTCCGTAAACAATCTTGGGCATTCGAATCCCCGAATCATTGAGGCCATTCGCAACCAGGCCGGTTTATATCTTCACACCATGGTTTATGGTGAACTGATTCAATCGCCACAAATAAAATATGCCAGGGAACTGGTTAATAACCTGCCTGATAGCCTTAATCAGGTTTTTTTCGTTAATTCAGGTTCCGAAGCAGTTGAAGGAGCACTCAAACTGGCCAAGCGCTTTACAGGCAAGCATGAGATCGTTTGTTTCCGTAATGCATATCATGGGAGTACACATGGGGCATTGAGTGTAATGGGCAATGAAATGTATAAAAACGTTTTTCGCCCTCTCCTGCCCTCGATAAAGATTTTAGAGTTCAATAGTCTATCCGCATTAGAATCGATTTCCACCTCTACCGCCGGGGTAATTATCGAACCAATACAGGCCGAGGCAGGAATTCTAACCGCAGAATCAAACTTCTTTAAAGCGCTCTTAAATCGATGCAGAGAGGTTGGTGCACTTTTGATATTCGATGAAATACAAACCGGATTTGGCAGGACCGGTACCTTGTTCGCATTTGAGCAAACCGGAATTATACCAGATATACTATTGCTGGCGAAGGCATTAGGAGGAGGCATGCCCTTGGGGGCCTTTATTGCATCATCGGATATTATGAGTTATCTGACCCACGATCCGGCGCTCGGCCACATTACCACTTTTGGCGGCCATCCCGTTTGCTGTGCTGCAGGATTGGCCTCACTGGAAATTATTCTTGAGCAAAAGTTATTTTTACGTGCGAATCAGCTTGAGCAGCTAATCAGGAAAAATCTCCGTCATTCATCGATATTGGAAATCCGTGGAAAAGGCCTTCTGCTTGCTGCTAAACTGGATTCAGAAAGCCGGGTAACGAGGTTTTTCGACTTATGCCTTAAAAACGGGCTCTTATTCGATTATTTCCTGTTTTGCAAGGACAGCATAAGGATAACACCGCCTTTGATCATGACAAACGAAGAGGCATTGGGTATGTGTAAACTTATTGCGGAAACCCTGGATCAAACAGGGGCATAACCTATTTCACCTCAAAATCGAGCAGTACACGTCCTTCGATATCGGCAACAAGGTGGTCGCCGGGCTTAACGGGCCCAACTCCAGCGGGAGTTCCGGAAAAAATAAGGTCACCCATCTGCAGGGTGAAAAACCTGGAGACATAGGCAATCAGGTATTCAAAAGAAAAAATCATCTCCGAAGTGTTGCCGGCCTGCACTTTTTTATCATTGAGGGTTAATTCGAAATTCAGCGCATGAATATCCGAAAACTCAGTTTTCGGAACAAAAATCCCGACTGGTGCGGAATTATCAAATGCTTTGGCTGTTTCCCAGGGGTGGCCCTTCTCTTTGGATTTCTGCTGTATATCCCTGGCTGTAAAATCGATACCAACGGTTAATTCTTCATAATAACGATCAGCGAAATTCTGAGCTATATTCTTTCCTACCCGGCAGATTTTAATAACAATTTCCAGTTCATGATGAACATCGGTGGAAAAATCAGGATAGAAGAAAGGTTTATTTCCCTTAACCAAAGCAGTATCAGGTTTCATGAAAACAATCGGCTCATCAGGAATGGCATTATTAAGCTCCTTTGCATGAGCGCCGTAGTTACGTCCTATGCCAATTATCTTCATTGTTTTGATTCTCTGAGTTTAAGATAAATTCGGGTGATGACCTTCTTTGTATATGCAGGAAAGTCGCCGTCCATCATCCAGCTATAATAGGATTTCTCGCGCGCAAAAACATCAATGACCTTCTGTCCCTTGTTTTTCCCAAAGTTAAAAATCTCCTCACCTGCTTCATTATAGGCAATACGACCGGCAAAATCAGCAAATTTATTCCCCTGTCCGATTGACGAAAGAGCTTCCACTGTACGGCCGAGGTCTGTGTATCTTTCAAGTTGAGACTGCAGAATCTCCCAGGTGGCCTCCACATCGGCAAGGGCCGAGTGGGCATTGGTAAGATCCTTGTTGCAATAGAATTTATAAGCCGCAGCAAGATTTCTTGGCTCCTTCAGGAAAAATATTGCCTGAACATCCACGAATTTATTCTCTTTCAGATCGATATCGTACCCA
>CAILAQ010000005.1 GCA_903832165.1 uncultured Bacteroidota bacterium
AGCCAAACGTTCCGGTTACTTTTTCGGTTAATCCTGGCAAAGCGGTTTCTTTGTTTTTCGAAAGTTTCATCCCTTCCGGAACTTTTAATGATCCCATGTTTACATCTGCTGTGAGGGAATATCCTGCCTTTGGGTCGATACCGATGCTCAAGTCGCCCATGTTGTTTTCAACGGTTATGGATTTGAACCCTGCAGCAACGTTTTCGATTTTGGCATTTCCCATGTTGGCATCAAGTTTCAGTATTTCACTTAACCCTTCAACGCTCAGCTTGCAGCTGTTCAGATCTGCCTTCAGCGAGTTCACGGTGCCAATTTCGATATCGGTAAATTGAGCATTCACAGACATATTAGCACAATCCGTGATTTTCAGAAGTTCGCAATGCTGAATATCAATTTTGGCATCCTTCATGGTTCCGATGGTTGCTTCACCGAATTGCATGTCGATAGTTGTTTCTGAACCAGTTAAGCTAACCGCTTTAAGGTTGCCGAATTGCAGGTCTGCCTTAAAAGGTCCGGTCAGCGAACCGATAATCATATCCCCGAATTGATTATCGAGGCTGAGTTTAATGTTCTTCGGGCATTTGACAAAATAATCGATCCGGAAGGAATTTTTCTCCCCTTTCTCATTGTGAAGGTTAAGATTGAAATGCTCGCCGATGTTTGTTTTTACAATAATCTTGCTGCCTTCCTCCTTGAATTCGACTTTTATTTTTTCCATCAATTTCTTGGCTTTAGCTTCGTCGGTATTGGTTACTTCCACGATATAAGTAACCGTGATTTTATTCTGATCCCAGTCGGAGATATTAATATTACCAAACTGATTATCAATGGACAGTTCAGTGGAGCTGGTTGCGGTGAACTCCTTTACGGCCTCCTCTTTAAGAGTTTGGGCAGTAAGACTTAAACCGGAGGTGAATAAGATCGCCAGGAGTAGTATCGATTTAAAGTAATGTGTTTTCATGATTGATATTTTTTGAATTATTAGATTGTTTGATTTGTGACAGTGTATTTAAAAAGCTTTTCATCATCCCCAGTTTTGTCTGGTAGTAAGTTATCATGGCATTCACCACGCGTTCGTCTCCGGGGTTGGTGCCCAGTTTTCTCTGAAGATCGCGGTGAATGGAATCCATTTCTGCAAGTTCAGCGGACATCATTTTTTTCATACTCTCCTTCGACCCGGCTGACAGGGAATCTAATCCGACTGATAAATCGTCAATCTGGCTGGTATAATAGTATTCTACTTTTTCCATTTGAGGATTGACATCTCCAAGGTTCATGATGACAGGATCCCTGTCGAAATAGCGGTCAAATACAAAAATCGAGGAGGAGATGACCACCAGACCAATGGCTGCGATACTGATGATTCTGGTGATCAGGCGGATCTTGTTCCGGCGCTGCAGCTGTTTCAGCTTATTTTCGAACCGGTCGAAGTGACCTGCCGGCGGCTCATTATTCATGAACATTTCCTTGTTCTCCTTTAAAAAGTCATCAAATGTTTTCATGGTCAATTTTTCAATTGCCTTTGAGCGAGCATTCACTTGGAAGATCCAAAGGGATGCAAGTGCGTAGCTCAATGCCCAGCAATATCGATGTTGAGATATTTGTTGATAACATGACAATGATACGAGAGAATCGAAATATGGCCAAGAATCAATCATGAGCCTTTGAAG
>CAILAQ010000006.1 GCA_903832165.1 uncultured Bacteroidota bacterium
CTCATGGACATTCAGATGCCGGTTATGAACGGGATAGATGCGACTCATTCAATAAGAGAATGGGAAAAAACTTTAAATAAAACCGTACAGCTGCCGATTATCGCCATGACGGCTGATGCACTCAAAGGAGACATGGAATACTTTCTTCATGAAGGGATGAATGGATACATCAGCAAGCCGTTCAAAATGAACGATCTGGAATCAATGCTTAAACTTGCACGATAGAAATTAATAGTTATATGACTAATAAAAGCTCCGTTATGATGCCCGACTGGACAGGAAAAAAAATCCTGGTTGTTGAGGATGTTGAAACAAACATGTTGTTTTTTAAAGCCGCCCTTGCAAAAACAAATGCGACCATTCTCTGGGCCCTTGACGGTTTTGAATCCATTAGATTATGTCAGAGCAATTCAGATATTGATTTAGTTCTTATGGACTTAAGGATGCCTAAACTAGACGGATTTAAAGCCACCGAAGCGATTAAAGCTTTCAGACCAATGTTGCCAATAATAGCTCAAACCACCTATACTGAAGATGTTGACACCGAAAGGTTGTTCGAGTCTGGCTGCGATGCCTATTTACCCAAACCAATCCGTCTGGAAGATCTGATAAATACGATCAGCAGATTGATTAACAAGTAACCCTATTTCAGGCTGACCACCTTCATTTCAGTCCTTCTGTTCAATCTTCTGCCCTCTTCAGTTTCGTTGGAGGCCACCGGTTGGGTGCTGCCATAACCCTTTGACAGGAGTTGCAAGGGATTAATTCCCCGGCTGATCAGATATTTCACAACTGATTCAGCACGATTCCGGCTAAGCTTAAGATTATAGTCATCCGAACCTGAATTATCCGTGTGCCCGGAAATCTCGATTATAATACCCGGATTCATGCTGAACACTGTAAGCGCCTCATCCATATCGCGAGAGGATTCAGGCAGTATCTCAAAAGAGTTCAGCGCAAAAAAGGTATTCCGCAAAACTATCGACGCACCTGCCTTAATCGGCTCCAGTTCAATTGAATGAAAAATTCGGGTCACGACCCCTGCAGAATCGCTGACATAATAGCCGGAATATGGAAGATATCCCTTTGCTGCGGCACCTATGCGGTATGCATGTCTTTTTGGTATACCCAGGAGATACTTTCCGGTAACCGGATCAGCCTCTACCCTGCTAAGCAAGGTATCCCCATGAGGTTGAACCTCTATCTGAGCACCGACAGGTATTCGGGTAATACGGTCAATAACAATTCCGGATAGTGAAAATACTGATGAAAGCGTACCATGCCGGCTCATTTTCGCCTGATAGATGTCTTTTCCCGTGACAGAATCGCTGTTTGAAGTAAACAGAACGGTGAAAGAATCCAAATTTATGGTCAGAGCATCCTCATCAAAAAAGGTATTGATCCCATAACCAAGGTTTTCAACCGATGATGATTTCGAGACACTTGTCAAATCGCACTTATACAAGTCGAATCCTCCCATTCCGATGTGTCCGTTTGACGCAAAAAAGAAAGTTTTTCCATCGACAAGCAGAATGGGCGACATTTCATCCAGTGGAGAATTGATCGCCGATCCCATATTTACCGGCTCTGACCAGCTATGATCAACTTTGAGGGTACTTTTCCATATGTCCATGCCGCCATATCCACCGGGACGATTGCTGGAGAAATAAAGATGTTTGCTGTCTGGTGCAAGAAAAGGGGTGGATTCCCAATGACCCGTATTTACCGGATTGCCCAGATTTATCGGATCTGACCATTTCTCGCCGGTTTTAACACAATAATAGAGATCACACCCTCCTTTGGTATCAGGACGGTTGCAGGAGGTAAAAAACATAATCCGTCCATCCTGACTCAAGCTTTGAGTACCTTCATTTCTGCCGGTGTTAATGGGATCTTGAAATGCTTCAGGCACCGTATAGCCAGAATCCTTAAAGCTGGAAAAGAACAGTTCTTCCTGACGAATTTGACCGGGAATTGCGCCCCCCCTCGCTTGCCGGGTAAAAACCAGGGTGGATCCATCTACTGACAGACTGGGAAAATACTCATCATCAGTTGTATTAACAGATCCTCCCAATTTTTTCGGCATTCCAGCCCGGGCATTTCCAACCTGTTGCAAAGCGAATCTGATACTTGCATTCAATAATTTTGCCCGGAAAGGAATTCCTGCAGTATCCCGTGTCAGGCGAATGTATTTATCATAACATGAAGCTGCTGCTGCATAATCTCCCCTGCTGTACCGGAGCTCTGCAAGCCATCTGAAAGTTATGGGATAGCTGATGGAATCCAATTCAACGACTCGCAGCAGTGCTTTCTCTTTTTTAACC
The DNA here is from genome assembly GCA_903832165.1 of uncultured Bacteroidota bacterium. Taxonomy (GTDB): domain Bacteria; phylum Bacteroidota; class Bacteroidia; order Bacteroidales; family UBA12481; genus UBA12481. The sequence continues at coordinate 2,325 of CAILAQ010000006.1, forward strand.
TGGTCACCGGCATCTCCATAAACCTGTCCATACATCATCCAGCTTTCGGTCCAGTCCGGATACTGCTCTACTAACTTATCAGAAAGATTTTCAGCTTCTTTAAAATCAAACCGGATCCATGCTGCCTTGGCCTTATCAAGCTTCTTTAAAGCAGCTGGCGGCGCCTTGTAACCGTCAACCGTCTGGGCATTGACGAGGCATGATAAGGCAAGAGAAACGGTTATCAGGAAAAATCTTAACATTAAGGTATTCCAATGTATTTATGAGCTTGCAGTGACAATCGCCACTTTGGATTTTCTTCAATATAGCTGATTATCTCTTCCAGCATTTCGCCTTTCCGGCTCCACTCCGGCTGCAAAAACAAATGGCATCCGGGGCTCACCCTGTCTGCATTTTCTTCAGCCCACTGTAAATCGGAAGATTTTTCAATAATGACCTTTAATTCATTGGCCAAAAGGTAATTCTCCGGAATTGGAGGAGATTGATTTTTTGGCGAAAGGCATATCCAGTCCCAGCTTCCGGACATTTGATAAGCCCCGGAAGTTTCCATGAAAGTCCTTATGCCGTACTTATGCAATTTATCGCAAAGATATTGGAGCGGGTACAAAGTTGGCTCGCCGCCTGTAACCACGACCGCCTTGCCGGGAAATCCGGCTGCACGTTCAACAACCTCATCAATGCTGATTAAAGGATGCGCCCCGAATGACCAGCTGGCTTTGCTGTCACACCAGTTGCATCCTATGTCGCAGCCTCCGATTCGTAAAAAATAGGCTGCTGTCCCTGTATGAAATCCCTCACCCTGAAGTGTATAAAACTCCTCCATCACAGGCAAAAGCGCTCCTTTATTGTAAATATCAGTTGTCATGTCTTATTTAATGCGCCAAATATACCTATAGCCCTTTCACGCGCAAAGGTATGCTCAATGATTGGTTTCCTGTAGGTTTCAGCAGATGAATATTCCGGAAGCCATTTCCGGATGTAAACTTGCTGACTATCAAATCGCTCCTGCTGCCGTGCAGGACTAAATACTCTGAAATAGGGGACAGCATCACATCCTGAACCTGCCGCCCATTGCCAACCACCATTATTTGAGGCCAGCTCATAATCAAGAAGATGCTCCGCAAAAAATGCTTCGCCCAGGCGCCAGTCGATCAAGAGATGTTTAGTTAGAAAACTGGCCGTGATCATTCTCACCCGATTATGCATAAAACCGGTTTCTGTAAGTTGCCGCATGCCAGCATCAACAAGCGGGTATCCGGTTTGACCCTTACGCCAGGAATCAAAATCTTTCTGGCTGTTTATCCATTGCAGTTTGTCATAAGCCGGCTTAAACGAACGGGTAACTACCTCAGGATGATGAAAGAGTATCATTTGATAGAACTCTCTCCAAATCAATTCATTAATAAAGGTCAGATTTAATTGCAACGCAATACGGGCAAGTTTCCTTACAGATACAGTACCGTATCTAAGATGAATTCCCAGGCGGGAAGTTGCATCAAGTGCCGGAAAATCCCGTCGCGTATCATAATTCCCGATAAGGTTCCTGTCGATATCCATTGATGGGAATTTCGCCATTTCACCATCCGGATTCAGCAGCCGTAAAGCGGGTATATCAAGCGGTGAATGCTTCAGTAGGTTTGCAAGTAAAAGCTCTGAAGGATAATTAGTTTCTTTAATCAACTTAAATTTAAGCATCCAGCTCTTACTGTATGGAGTAAAAACGTGGTAGGGTTTGCTATCCGGTTTAAGGATTTCGAGTGGCGCATGGATCACATGGTCATGAAAACGATA
>CAILAQ010000007.1 GCA_903832165.1 uncultured Bacteroidota bacterium
ATCCAAGTAATACTCCATACCGTATCGCCGGTGGATTAATATTGAGAAAAAACGTGTCATTGACCGGCGGTAACGCGGCAACGCCCAGAGGCACATGCCATCCGACCAAGCACCAGCCGGTAGGAAGTGTGATTGAGATTACCGATCGTGAAAATGCCTTTATAACGGTCGAGTCTGCCACCCGGATATCAGGCATTCAATTCTGGTATTCGGAACAGGCAGTAAAGGATCCTTCGAAAATCATTGTATACCCTCCCACAATAAGGCTATCCACTGAGAAACCCTGTGAAGGAGTGACGCTGAATAACCTCACATTTTATGGCGAATATCTGGCCATGGATTTTGCTGCACCCAACGGGAAAGCTTGTGAACTTATCACCATAGAACATTGTTACGGATATCCTCTGGGAGGCACATTTATCAGGATCGACCGCTGCTACGATATCCCCAGGTTGTTGCATTGCCATGTGAACCCGGCCATAAACCGGCAATTTGCAGGAGGGTATTCCCCGGCGGTTATCGATGCCGTGATTGCTGAAAAAACGTATGCCTATGTTATCGATCATACCGACAATGCACAGCTCATCGATGTGTTTACTTTCGGAACCTATGGCGGAATTGATCTCGGGCCGGAAACCTACGGACAACTCACTAATTTCAACCTCGACTGCGTTACCATCGGGATCCATAAGTCCGGCAGCAATACATTTAACCGTAACTGGCAGATTGCCCAGGGTGCCATCATCGCAAATGTCGGAGCAAAGGCTGAGGAAATCCATCCATTTCTGATAGAAGGCAAAGGACATACCGCCATCTCCAACGTGGAAGCTTTTTCGGGACAAAACGGTGCACTCACCACCCTCGGGGTATCTTATGATTTTATGAAAATTACCGGAACTGATAAATGCACAATATCCCTTAGCGGTTGCCGCATGAGGAATTACACAGCTCCCATGCCACTGACGGTCCTGAATAAGAACGCCATCATTCAGGCTACCGGCTGCATAGATAAAAACGAAAATGTTTTCGTAAAGCAATAAGCTTATGATTATCTCTTACAGCATCTGGGCGGCCTGGCTGCTCTCTGAACTCTTGCTGAACAGACTCTTAAGGTCTGGCGGTACCGATAAAAAAGATCGGGATCAGGGTTCCCTCCGAATTATCTGGCTAACCATCGGGGTTGCGAATACGATTGGAGTTTTATCAGCATTTTATTTGAAAGCTCCTGTCAGCAATTCACCTCTGATCAACGGGATCGGACTTTCCATCATTGTTCTTGGCATGATCATCCGGTTTTTATCCATTTTAACGCTGGGTCGTTTTTTTACTGTGGATGTCACCATCAGAAAAGATCATAAGCTCAAGACCGACGGGATCTACGGGATTAACATTGAAGAGAAACTGCTGATGAAGCAATTTGGATCTGAATATTCCGATTATATGAAGAAAAATTATCGCCTGATTCCCTGGATATACTAATGAAACTAATAAGGAAAACCTCCCTGCTTGCTTTTGTCGTAATAGTCATCAGCAGTTTAAACTCAATTGGAATTGCCCAAAAAACTCCAACTCCCGCCGATCCTGAATACTACGCCATGGAGCGGCCACAGATGCATTTTGATGATTATCAGGTTCTGCTGATCAATTACCGGGGTTTTATTTGTCCCCGGCAGTTTAGCATGACCAGCTTTACCAATGTTCAATTTCTGCCCATCACGGCTCCAACCTATACTTTTAATCTGAATTTTCTGGATCCGAATACCGGAATAACTGTCCGGGATGATGTGCCAACCATCTGGGATAAATGGAATAACGAGGGAACGGGTGTCGATCCACTCGGAGCAAACTTCCGGCCGGGATCTCCTATGCTGATGGTTACACAGGATGAAACCTGGCAGCCAAATGCCTATTTCAGGTCAGGCACATTTCATAAGGAGGTAAATGGCAAATGGCTCACCTTTTCCATAAAAAGCTGTACAAGCGTGTCGTTTGATAATGATGAGGTATTTCTAAAAGTCACCCTCCGGAACCGCAGCAAAGATCCATTAAAGCTGACCCTGATCCCGCAGCAGATCGCCAAACGAATGTTCTGTGATGGCAGAAAAGGATCAGACGACGCCAGACAGATTGATGCTTTTACCTTAGGCAGCGATCAGATGCATGCCAGGGTATCTTCGGACATAGAAACAGTCAGCGACAAAGGTTTTGAATTGTCCCTTCCTCCTGATCAATATGTAACGGTATATTTTGCCGTTCAGTTCTATTCCGCCGATAAGCCAGACCCGGCCCTGACTCAGAAAGACATTAAAACCCGGATGCTGAAAGCCGATAAAGTTACCCGCGATAAATTAAAATGGGCGTATGAAAGCCTCCCCAAACTGGAAAGCACAAACGCAAAACTGCAGGAATATTACTACCGGTGCATGCTGTCCGTTTTAATGTGCCGGTACGAGAATCCCAACTATATAACGAGTCCTTTCTGGGCAGTAGGTCACTGGCCATATACTATCTCGTGGGACACCTCCTATTCTTCTGATATCATTGCCATGCTTGACCCTCAGAGCCTGAAGCAAGCCATAATGACCGATTTCAGGGAAGTGAAAATGAAGAAAACCTATGTCAGCTGGAAAGGGGCTTTCTGGGATAACATATATATACAGGAACCTTTTGCCCTTCAGATCATGATCGAAGCCTACCTTAGGCATACCGGGGATTACAGCATCTTCAAAGAAAAAGCCGGAGATGCCACCGTTTGGGAATGGATGCAGCGCTGGGTAACTGAGCTGAAAACCAATTACACCAATAAAGAAGGACTGATGGATATCGGCTACGACACGCAGAAGATCATTGAAATCAGAACCGATGGATATAATCATGCCGTTCCGATTATCAATGTTCTGACCGTTCACCTGCTCTATCGAATGTCGGAATGGGCAGCGATACTCAATGATGCCAACAAGGATGATTATTACAAAGATGCCGGCAAACTAAAGGCACTGATGAATGAGCGGATGTGGAACAAGGATATTGGCTGGTTCGAGAACCTCTATCCTGATGGCACCCGACAGGCTATCTGGACCTATCACCTTTTTGATGCATTGGGTACGGATTACTTAAGCGGAACCCAGGTAAATCAGTTGGTCAGCCATCTGAGGGAGGGAGAATTCCTGGGAAAATTCGGAGTGTACTCAATTGCCCGTAAAGACAGTGTCCACTGGGATATAATCGACTCCGACTGGGGTGGCGGCGGACAATACGCCGGCATGCCGGGCCGCATTGCCCGGAACCTCTACCGGCAGGGATTTGCCGAAATGGGATGGAACCTGCTGGAGCGCCATATGCGTTATATCGACTACTTCCCCTATCTGCCCCAGAATCCAAGAACCGACGCGCCAATACAGGACCGTTCGTCGATGCCGGTGGAAATCTCGGCAGGCGCCGGAATGGAAGCCATTATTTTTGGAACTTTTGGAATCAGTATAGATCATGATGTACTAAAAATCAAGCCTAATACTCACGAAGGTATGGGAACTGCTACACTTCGCGATTTCAGGGTCCGGGGAAAATCAATCACCGTTCAGATCAACAACCGGAATTTTCTGGTTTATCTAAATG
>CAILAQ010000008.1 GCA_903832165.1 uncultured Bacteroidota bacterium
CGGTAGCGAGAATGATTTCCTCCAATTGAAAATTGAAACTTTCGAACACACGCTGGATGACATAGGATAGGAATGGAAAAGGGGTAATCGCATAAATCAATCCTTCCTCCTGGTACCAGTCACCCGATTCCCATGAATTCAGCCGATAGTGATGGACAATAAAATTCGCATCGAATTCAGTTTCCTTTAAAAAATCGGTATTGAAAATCGGGAATAGCGCGAAATCGTCCGCTGGATAAACAAATTCAGGTTTAAATGCCCACTCCCTCACCCCACCTAAATCCAAATCAGACAGTTTTTTGCCCGCAATCTTTCCGGCAAAGCTTCCGGTAGCAACTTGTAAAAAAACGCTGTAAATCAGGTCTGTTGCCTTTTGTACGGTGGCTGTGCCAGAACCAATGTACCGGCCATTATTAAACAATTGAAACGGTGAATTTAACCATCCCTGAGAACGTGCCTCAATCCTGCCAGCAAATCCTAAAATCCGGTTGTTTTTTGGTGTTGTTGGTAGTTCAAATGGGAATGAAAAACCTCCGGGGATAGTATCCTGATTAAAAATCGGAGATTCTTCGTCAATTGAAATTGAGGAATTCGGGGATAAGTCTACCGCTTCGCCATTGATTAATAGTTGAAACATAACCTACAGTCCTTGTGCTTCCCTCAATCTCCTTGCCTGATCGATTTTCTGTTCAATTATTTGGTTCTCTTGATGGATTCTTGAAGCAGGCAGGATTTCTTCACAAAAGGCTGTTAGTGCCGGACTATTTGGATTCAGAAACCTAAATTCGGAATAACGCGACCAAGCTGCGAAATTCTCAGGGGTCATTTCAGCTTTAACTGCATCGAAATCGTCAGGATGCAACCAAATTTAATACTCCCCATTCTCCAACCACGGGTGTCGGTTGTTAAGGTTAGAGGGTTTACCTCATAAACATCTCTTTTTCTTTTCTTCGTTCATTCTCTATGCAGCATATTCGTACCATGCAAATGGTGTTTTACGGTCCAGACTTCGATGGGTGCATCGGTTATTGTAATAGTCAAGGTACTTTTTTAAACCCCGGTGAAGAGCTTTTCCGTTCTCGGCAGGGTTCAAGTAAATATACTCTTGTTTAATTGTTCGCCAAAGCCTCTCAATCCAAATGTTATCCAGGCACCGTCCTTTTCCATCCATACTAATAATAATCTCTTGATCTTTAAGATATTCTATCCAACCTGAACAGGTGAATTGCGAACCTTGGTCCGAGTTCATTATTTCCGGCTTGCCAAAGACAGTAATAGCTTCACGGAGCACTTTCAGGCTGTTTTCAGCGTCCAAAGAGTTGGACAAACCCCAGCCAACCACGTATCGGCTATAAACGTCTATAATGGCCGTCAAATAAAGAAACCCGTGCTTCATCGGGATATAAGTAATATCAATGCACCAAACCTGGTTTGAATGAGTAAGCTCCAGATTACGAAGCTTGTACGAATGGATATACTTGGCCAAGCCAAGCTTGCTCAGGTTCCGTTTCGGATATATCGCCATGATGCCCATTTTACGGAGGAGTCGTCTGACCCGTTTGGGACCAACCGCAAAGCCCAGGAGGCACAGAAAATCGACCATGCTCTCAACTCCTTTGGTTGGATATTCAATAAACTCCTCATCCATATGGCGCATCATTTGCAGGTTCTCCGGCTTCTCCGCAACCGGCTTGTAATGCAAACTGCTTCGGTTCAATCCGAGCAACTCGCATTGCCGGCGCTCACTAAGGTCAGATTTGAGGACCACTATTTTTTTGAGGACCGCATGATCCCCAGTTGCTCTGAGGCCCTCTTGCAAAAATCCACCTCCACCTCGAGGCGACCGATTTTTTCATACAGGGCCTTTTCTCGTTTTTCCGCCTCCTCATCCGGCGCCTTGCTCTCGAAAATCTCGGAGCTGCGGGCCAGAAACTCTCGTTTCCAGTTGGAAATCATCTGCGGGTGCACTTCAAAACGCTTCGCCAGGTCGCTGAGCGTCTCCTGTTCCTTGATCGCCTCGATGGCCACCTTTGCTTTGAAGGCGGCTGTGTGTTTCTTTCTACTCGTTTTCATTCTGGATAAATTTAATCGTTTATACTAAACTTAACCAGTGGTATGAATTTTAGGGAGTATTATACTTTTTATGAAAGCAAAAGCAGCCCCAAGTTCATTTCCTGTTGCAGCTGAAAAACCTCCTCCGATAACTGTGATGGTTACATCTTTAAATACTCCAGCCTTTTCCTTGCGTTTTATGCGAGAACAGCTATCCACACAACCATCGGCTGTTAAGCTCTTCATAGGCGGTATTTCAATGAAATATGGGAAGTCA
>CAILAQ010000009.1 GCA_903832165.1 uncultured Bacteroidota bacterium
ATCGGCGCAAAAATTATTGCGCGCGAAACCATCAAGGCTTATCGCAAGGACGTTACTGCAAAATGCTATGGTGGTGATATTACCAGGAAACGCAAGCTTCTTGAAAAGCAGAAAAAAGGGAAGAAAAAGATGAAACAGATTGGTAATGTTGAAGTTCCGCAATCAGCATTCCTTGCTGTCCTGAAGCTGGATTAATCAGTTTCCCCAAAACAGGGAAGCAGGGTTATTCGGTTTCCCTTAAGAGTTTATAGCCTTTGCCGTGAACATTGATGATCTGGATGGCCGGTTCATCATTCAAATGTTTACGGATCTTTGTGATATAAACATCCATACTCCTGGCATTGAAGTAATTATCATCTTTCCAGATCGCTTTCAGTGCATAATTGCGCTCCAGTACCTGATTAGGATGCTGGCAAAGCATTTTCAGAAGATCGGATTCCTTGGTAGTCAGGTTGATTGTTTTTTCGGTGCAGACGAGCAGCTGCTTATTGGCATCAAAAGCGTACTTGCCGAGCCGGAACGTCTCAGCGTGTTCCGAACGGGATGTACGCCTTAAAACAGCCTCAATACGCAGCAATAGCTCCTCCATGCTGAACGGCTTGGTCATATAATCATCCGCTCCGGCACGGAAACCTTCCAGAACATCTGTTTTCATCGATTTAGCCGTCAGAAAGATGATCGGTATTTCGGGATTCTGAATCCTGATTTCCTTAGCCAGTGTAAATCCGTCCTTCAATGGAAGCATGATATCCAGAATGCATAAATCATAATGATCCCTTTTAAATGCCCGGAATCCCTTTTCACCATCCGGCTCCAGAGTGGTCAGAAAGTCCTTGGCATTAAGATATTCCTTTAAGAGGCTGCCAAGGTTTACATCATCCTCAACCAATAGTATTCTTCCGTTGCTTGTCATCATGACTTTTGTATTTTAGGTATAATGAGGGTGAAAGTAGTGCCTGCATTGGGTTCGCTGGCCACTGAAATTGTACCGTGATGCTGCTCGACAACCTTTTTCACATAGCTCAGGCCAAGGCCGAAACCTTTGACATCATGAACGTTCCCTGTTGGGACCCTGAAAAATTTATCGAAAATTTTATTGATATATTCTTTACCGATACCGATGCCGTTATCGTTCACGATGATTTGAATGGTGCGAGAAGTGGAACGGGTGGTGATTTTTATGGCCGGTTCCTCGCGGCAATATTTCATGGCGTTATCGATCAGGTTGAATACCACATTCGTGAGATGTGTTTCATCGCCCTGAATTGGCTCCACTCCGCTGTTCAGATCAGTTTCGATGGATCCGTTTTTTTGTTTAATCTGCAGCGCGATTTTCTCAACTGCCCGTTTCACGAGGTGATCGAAATAGACAGGCTGAATCCGGAGACTCATTTTGCCCTCTTCCAGGATCGACATCTGAAGAACTCTTTCCACCTGATTGCCCAGTCGTTTGCTCTCTTCTTTGATCAGGTTTGATATATATTCAAGATTTTTAGAGTCAGGCTTGAGACTTTGATCCGCCAGCATCTGGGAGGCCAGGGAGATGGTGGAAATCGGAGTTTTAAGTTCGTGAGTCATATTGTTCACGAAATCATTCTTGATTTCCGACAGCCGTTTTTGCCTGAAGATGACATAAATAGCCACCGAAGAAATTACGAGGATGATCAGCGCCAGTGTAAGGGAAGCGCCTGCCATGG
>CAILAQ010000010.1 GCA_903832165.1 uncultured Bacteroidota bacterium
CCTCTACCTAATTGATGGAGAATTGAACTCGCAGGAACTATTACTTCTTGCCGGGCATCTCGAATCCTGCGACTCCTGCCGGGATTCCCGCGAAAAATTTATGACGACAAGGCAAAACATCCTGAGAGCAAACAGAATCCAGGAATATCCGGATTTCTCCGCATCAGCGCTATCACTTATCAGCCCGGTTGTGGATGCTGGAAAAACTTCAGAAAAAACCATAGCACGGAGGCACCTGAAATTTCTCAGGATCGCAAACTATGCATCCGGGATAGCCGCTGCAATACTGGTGGTTCTTTTTGTTTGGGAACAATCTGCTTCAGTGTATAAAATTTCCCATCTCGAAGCGCGCATTCAATCTGTCCAGCCCGTCTCGCTCCCTGGCCTTATTGACAAAATAACTATCCAGGCTGCTTTTCGTGATAAGGAATGGAAAGAGTTCTGGGTGGCACGGGATATTAATCATGCCATTTCTGATCCCATCGAACTGATAAAAATCAGAGCCATGGTGGAAAAACGGATCCGCTCAGGAGAGAGATTCGAAACTTTTCCCGGCAGTTTATTCCGCAACTCCTTGACAGCTAACAAATATGCAAAAACCTATCAAACCCTGACAAAATGAAAAGCATAACTTTCAAAACCAGCCTGATCCTGGCGATCCTTTTTTTAGCAATGCCCGGATGCCTTACTATCTGGTTCACCACAGATGTTCATCCTGACGGCAGTATCGGTAAAAATATAGTATTCGAGGGTGACTCTGCTGAAATTGTGGACGTACAACTTGCCTTGATTAAATCAGGGGATTGGAAGAAAGAGTGGTCTAAGATCGAAAAAGATAAATGGAAAATGACCATCTCAAAAGAATTCAAATCGGTTAATGATCTGAACTCTATCACCAATCCTCCCGACAGTAATCTGCTGGGCATCAGGATTAATTCCACTCTCCAAAGAAAATTCCGCTGGTTTTTTACCCGATATATCTATGAAGAGACAATCCTGATGGCTAATCCATTTATAACTCTGGACTATCGCAAATTTCTTACGGATGAGGAAGTCAGGTTGATCCGTCTTACAGATGATGGCCGTAAAGCCGATCCCAAATATGATTCCTTGAATTACAAAAAACAGAAAAGAAATTTGAAAACTTTCTCTTCCGCAACATGTACGAAGATTTCTACCAACGGCTTTATTCGATCCTGGTGGAGGATAAATCACTAACCCTTAGCAAACAACAACTCGATGGCAATAAAGAAAATATATTTGAATATCTTATTGACAGCATTAAGGGCGACAACTCGGAGGATATACTCACCGGTTTTGAAAAAGTACTTCATCACCCTGACATTCAGGTTATCAAGTCGAAATACCTGAGTCGCTTTGATGAATTTCAAAAGAAGATGAAATTTTACCAATCGTCCAGTGACGATAGTTATAAATTCAATATTCGCATGCCGGGATTATTACTTGGGACCAATAGCTCAAAAATTGAAGGATCTACACTAAACTGGGAAGTAACCTATTACGATTTCTATTTCTTTGATTACACCATGAAAGCCGAAAGCCGCATGGTTAATGCCTGGGCTTTTATCGTTGCAGGATTGATATTATTGGCAGCAATTGGCGGATTTGTTTCATTAATCCGCAAAAAACGGTAGAGACAGAAATAG
>CAILAQ010000011.1 GCA_903832165.1 uncultured Bacteroidota bacterium
CGATTTTCCGGATTCATACTCCTCCCTCGTCAGTGCATATTGAAAATGAGCAGTTAATTTTATCTCCCCTGAATAACCATTCAGCACCTGCAAATTCAGTGATTCATTCGTCTGAAAACTAAGACTGGCCGGCTTCTTCTGGTCAAAAATCACACATCTGAGGTTTTGAGCAGGTTCCCTGATCAGATCGTATTTTGACAAGGAAAGGATGGGCATCATATTGACATCCAGAATCTTTTTACCATCCTGATTGAACCAGATAACTGAAAAACCAAGCTGATATAAACCGTCGCCGGGCAGGGCAACGAGATTGCAATTCAATGACCCGGCCATTACTTTTTCGTTACGGTCAAGCCACGTAAATGAATATTTATTCTCCTGAGCAGCAGCGTTTGCCAGAAGATTGAATATCATTAATATAAAAATCAGATACTTTTTGCCAAAGAATTGCATATGACTCAATACATGTAAGTTGCAACAGGATCCGGAGGATCCAAAGCGCGACAAAAGTATAAAAATTTACTATGGATTCGTCAAAAAGAACGAAGATAGCAATCAGCAACCCAAATCGATTAGCTTTTGATGCGAGTTGGTAATTCGAAGGACCAGATCTTTCTTGATATCATTAAAGTAAGGACGCGACCTGCCATCACTCTTTCTGTCGAACTTATTTATGCGCTCTATTAAATCCTCCTTCATTATAATGATCTCATTGATAATCTCTTCGTATGCCGATAAATCCTTTTCAGGGTGCTCTTCCATACAAGCATAACAATCCAGGATCACCTCTGTAATTAAATAATCAATATCCTTTTTCAGGATTTTCTTGCTGGCCATAAGTATACTTTAAAAAAAATTCTACTGAAATTTAAGAAATTTTAAATAAAAAACAAGAGTAATCAAAAAAACAATCAAACTTTCATCGGATCTCGAAACTCTTGAAATCTCCCGGTTGGTGCAAAGAATAATCAACTGAATATACATCAGCCCTTGGCGGACCAGATTTACACCATTCGATAAGGTTGGAAATTGCATCAGCCGATCCCTGAGCAATAATATAAACGGAGTTGTCAGGCAGGTTCTTAACGTAACCTGTCAATCCTAAGTTCCTGGCGGCGAGCATAGCTGAATATCTGAATCCAACCCCCTGAACACGACCAGTCACCCGTATTTCCCTGCAATCGTTATCCATTCAATTCAACAAATTCAAAGGACGGAACAACTCAGCCATTTTTTTTCACACCAGTTGAATCAACAGGATTTGCAGCAGGAACGCTTATGATTATTTCAGGAGGAGTTTTTTCCTCATCAGCTTCCATAACCACCCTCACAAAATACACTCCATCAAGGGAAACGGTGATCCTGCACCACAAAGTGGCCTTGGCTGCCGTTAATGTAAACAACAACTCCCTTGGCCTGCTCTTCACAATCTTTCCACCGGCTTTAACGCAGGCACGATAATAGCTCTCCAGAATTTCAACAGTGGAGACCTGTTTATCGACCAGATTCCTGCTGTTCCGTGCTTCCAGCTTAATATCCCAGAATGGTCCCATAACCTTCTGTTTGTAAAGGGTATCCTTAACATTCCAGGTAAACTGCTGATGGTCGTACTTGCTAGACTGAATGCGTGTAATCACCGATTTAGGGAAAAAGTTGATTCGTGGCGGCAGGGCAACTGAATCAACAAACTTTTCAAAAACAGCAGTCGGCCTGGCATCAAGCTGAAGGCTGTTAACGAAAGTTGTTTCCCTGATCAGCCGTAAGCGGTATACCTTGTCGTCTGAAAGCACCAGCCGCCCCCAAATATTTCCCGCATCCGAAGGGATAACAAAATGAACCTGGGTGGTATCCTGAAAATAAATTACTCCTTTATTTTCAGCTACCTGATTAATTATAAATGCTTTAAATTTGTTTTTCTGACGGAATACTGAATCATAGGAATAGGCGATTTCCCAATACCGGCCCATGGCCTGGCGATTGTTTTTATCAGCCTCATCTCTGATGTCCAGATAGTTGAAATTATTATATTTTGAGATTTTACCCTGAACACCTTTATATGATTTTATGCTTGGCGGTTCGGGAAAGCCTTCCGTTTGGGCAAAAGAGTTTACAGCCGGAAACAGAAAAACTGAAAACATCAAAATAAATAATCCTTGTTTCATAATATTTCAATTAAGCTTTGCGCAGAAGTTTTGTCTGATTCTCTTTTCTTAAATTTACCGCTAAAAATATACATTTTCGGCAATCCTCTATACAAATGAAGCGAGAGTTCATCCTTACCGAAGATGGTTCCCACACAATTTTCGTCCCTGATATGGGGGAACACTTTCATTCTGTTCATGGTGCGATTCAGGAGAGCCTACATATATTTATCAGTTACGGATATAAAAAACTGGCAAACAACCCGGTTTCAATACTTGAGATAGGCTTTGGAACAGGTTTGAATGCCTTTCTTACGCTTCTCGAATCCCTTTCAGAGAAAAAAACTGTTTATTATGAATCATGGGAAGCTTTTCCATTGTCTGCCGGGGAATCCTGTCAGCTTAATTACCCCGACCTGCTCGATTCCGGTCACGACCATTTTAAGGCGCTGCACGATGCAGAATGGGGCACGGACGTGGCTGTTACTCCCGGATTCATTTTGAAAAAGGTTAATGCTGATTTTCTGAGCTTTTCCTCTCAACGATCATACGACCTGGTTTATTTCGATGCTTTCGGACCAGATTATCAGCCGGAATTATGGGAAGCACCTGTTTTCAGCAAAATATCTGCCTGCATGAAAAAGGATTCCCGGCTCGTTACCTATTCGGCTAAAGGGCAGGTGAGGCGAAACCTGCGTGAAG
>CAILAQ010000012.1 GCA_903832165.1 uncultured Bacteroidota bacterium
AAAAACGATGGTAGAAATAAATGATCATTCCGTAATCTTAACCAGGGCAGAAACCGCTCGGTTATTAAAAGTGAGTTTACAAACTTTATACAATTGGACCAAGGCAGGACTGCTGTCGGGCTACAAAATTGGTGCTAAAACAGTTTATTATCGATACGATGAGGTAATTGATTCACTGAAAAGATTTAATTACAAAGATTAATTTTTATCAGGGAGGTTTTAAATATGGATGAGCAATCAAAGAATATCAGGTCAGGCCAGGATAAAGAATTTATTCCTGGCCTGGGGTACAAACAGGTATGCGGAAATGAAAACTGCAGCAAGCCTGACTTTTACTCCATACGGTACGATGCACAGTTTTGCTCAGATAAATGCAGGACTGCTTTCAATAACGCAAAGAACAAGGCCCGCCAGGCCCGCGAAAGGCAAATAATAAAGGATATATCCAGGAACGATCGAATTCTTCGCAGACTATATGAGGAACACCAAACTATGGTTTTGACGGATGAAATAGTCGATAACGTTGGCTTTAATCGTGCCTGCCATTTTGGCTGGGTTCTTAGTGAGAAGTCTAAGCGGCCCGGGCATTACTATGTCGATTATATCTTGAGTCCAGTTCCAGATGGTGGGGGTACTTATCAAATTTTTAAACAAGACGAATATGATCTGGTTTGACCCTTTAAGTCCAACTGCCTTCGAAAAATTCGTTCCTGGAATTGCCCTTGAAAAACGCAATCAAAATGGAACAGGTGTGTTCTGGTTTATGGCAGGGGCCGCGACGGTAATCCTTTCGATGATAGTTTACGACCGGTACTTCAGGATTCCTCCCCCAGAACAGGAGAATTAGAATGGTAGGTAAAGGCATCTCGACGGGTGCCTTTTTTTTGTGCCTTCATCTTCATGGTTTAGTTTTAGTCGGATATTATCCGAATAATACTCACAACATGGTTCAATTCCGGATAATACTTGATTGATAGCCAGTTATCGCCATTTTAAGCGTGCTTGTACTAAGTAATAGTCGGATAATACCCGAATAATACACGAAAAATACGCTATATCTAAATATTATTCTCGTAAAATTCGGATAACTAGGGATCAATGCCGGATCCGTTCTTTATTCAAAGGATAGTGTGCTTCGATCAACACCATCAAGCAATTCGTCTTTCTCTTCAATCATGGGATCATACCAATCCGCTTTGTGGTTGGCCCAATCGATCCATTGTTGAAGTTCAGGGGTCATGCGGTTTTTACCGGCCGCATTCTTTTCCACCGAATCGATGAAATTACGGATAACTAAAGTCTGGTTCATACGTTTTGCTTTTACCAGTAATTCCCTGAACCTGGCAAGTTCGGTTCTTTTTCTATTTTCTAAATGCAAGCGGACCAGTTTCAATTCCTTTTCTAATTCTTCCTTCCGCTCTCGTTCCATTGCTTGCTGATGCTCTCTTTCACCTATGATTTCAAAATTTGCCAGGATCAAGGACAGTTGCTCTTCAATGGGTTGTTTGCCGTCTTTAAAATCGATCTCCCGATAGCCATGGCCAACTTTACAGTACAGCTTTCCCGTCGGAATGTACTTTCCAGATCCCCAAGCGTCTTTTGAGGGGATGCGCTTTGTTTTTTCTCTGAGCTTAACTTCAATATTATGGCCCATGACAACTATGTATGTCTTCTCATATCGGATTTCTATTTTGTGTCCCCTTAATTTCACTGCCTTTATTAAGGTATCAAAGATCTTCAGGGCCCGTCCGATATTACCTTTACCGACCCGGATATCCAATTTACCCTGCTCACACTCGACCAGATCCTGATACCGAAAATTCTTTTCCTGTCTGTTCAAACTTTCTTTGGCAGCCAAAACCAATGGATCCGGGTTGGTGAGATGGTGTGAAACCAAGAGATTAACTCTTTTATCTGCCTTGATCTCCTTCAGCTTGGCGATGAGTGGGTCGGTGTCATCTTCAGCGCTCAAACGCACTTGGTTCTTTCCTGTGTATGCGGAAGGGAGTTCATCCTTCTCAGCGGTCTTACCATATCTGATTTTTGTCCAATAACCTGTTCCTGGCATCGGGACGGACATTTCACGACAAATTTTGTGGATTAGGTTTTCCGTGATTTGGTATCTACTGATGATTCCTGAGATAGGCTCCGACCACACTAATTCATACAATTCCTGACGGCTTAACATATTTGATTCCATGTCTTTGAAACTTGTTGTGTTGATAAAAGACAACGATTCCACTCACATTTGGTGATCTTAAAATTAATTCAAACAGCGATATTTTAATTTAAATTCGTCTCAGCACCCCCAAGATCTCACGGTGACTACCTATCTTTATGAGCAACCGGCATTCAAATACATGGTTAACGATGCCATCAATTCCGATTTGCCCCATCTGAGCCCCACGGATGGTATTGCTTGGAAATTGGCTCGTGCAGATTATTCTGGGGTGGGGGAAAGCTTATCGAAAAGATAGCTCACTGCACGTGAAATACTTGCTGTATCCGGAATTTTAGAATACGCCAGGATCGATAATTCTTTTTGGTAGGTGCCTTCGAGAGAACTCCAAAGTGCAGGCCATTGAACAAACAAGGGAGATTCCAGGGCCAATTGACCGTTCCAGCCTTCTGGCTCCTCGAAGGCCAACTGATCATGGGACCATACCTCCTGGAATTGGATGGAAAAATCTTTCGAGTCTATAAATCGCCTGACATCCGGATCCTGAAAAAAAAATAGAGATCGTAGAAATGCCGGATTTTACCTTTCAAGCGT
>CAILAQ010000013.1 GCA_903832165.1 uncultured Bacteroidota bacterium
TCACGCAATAAATATTCTTCAAAACGTTTTCTTAAGGAATCCGAAAAAGCTCTTGCATTTAATTGTTTAAAATACCTGTAGACCATCCGGTAGAGATCGAAACGCTAAAATGACAACAATGCAATTTTAACGGATGCCTGCCAAACGGAAAATCATTTCATTATTTCTGCATCATACAGACTATAATACTACTGCCAGAAATCTGGCTACCCTGTCGTTCATTGCCTGCATGCCATGCGGGAGGGCAGAATCAAAATAAACCGAATCGCCTGGATTCAGAATCAGTTCGTTGTCACCGATGCAGATCTTCAGCTGCCCTTCCAGCACATAATTGAATTCCTGTCCGGGGTGTGCATTCAGGATCATTTCAGGATCTTCCTTTGGTTCCACAATCACAAAGTAGGGATCGGCTTTCCGGTTGATAAAATTGGAAGCCAGTGACTCATAATTGTAGGAACGACGTCTTTGTACCATAATCCCCTTGCCCTTTCGCGTCAGGCTGAAAGTATGAACATGTGGTTGTTCGCCGGTCAACAGGGTCGTGATGTCAAATCCAAAATGACGCGCCATGCGGTGCAAAATACTAACAGGAATGTCAGACTCACCACTCTCGTATTTCAGGTACTGCTCAACTGTGGTTTCACAGGTATGGGCAGCTTTCTCCAGAGATATCTCAAGGGTTTCACGCATTCCTTTGAGCCGGTCGGCAATCTCAATAATTTGTCGTTCCATGGGTCTGAATTTAATTATTAGCTGACAGATTTACTTGACATTACTTAGTTTGTTGTAGGAAACCAGCAGCCCGCGAATAAGGGCAGATGAGAATCCCTGGTGTTCCATTTCGTTCAATCCTGAAATTGTAATGCCTTTGGGTGTTGTTACCTTGTCAATTTCCTGCTCGGGATGGTGGCCTGTTTGTAATATTAATTCGGTAGCACCTTTAACTGTTTGGGCTACTATTTGCTGCGCAACATCTGCGCCAAATCCGATTTCTACTCCGCCCTGAATTGCTGCGCGAATAAAGCGCAGCGCAAAGGCGATACCACAGGCTCCCAAAACAGTTGCTGCAGCCATCAGTTCTTCGTTGATAAAGATCACTTTACCGAGTGATTCAAATAGCTCTTTCACTAATTCTATTTGCTCCTCCGAGCAATCAGGAGCCGCAATCAGTGTCATTGATTCCTGCAGGGAAACCGCAGTATTTGGCATCACCCTTAACGGGATAACATTTGAAGGTAGCAGCTCCTTTAATTGTGAAATGCTGATTCCTGTCATCAGGGATGCGACTAACTGCCCAGACCGAAGAACAGACTTAATTTCTGTTATCACTTCAACCGCCTGATAAGGTTTTACGGCAATGATAATCATATCTGCCTCTGCAACAGCTAATTTATTGTTTTTCTCAATACAAATACCCTTTGCCGCCAGATCATCGAGCAACTGCACCCTCCTTCGCGAAACAGTAAGTTTGGAGGCAGAAATTCCCGATTTCAGAAATCCATCAGCAACCGAACGTCCCAGATTGCCGCCACCTACTATGGCTATTTTTAAATTTCCTATTTCCATTTTAAGTGAAATTTTGCAATTTTAAATAAACGCAATTTACAATTTATTTAACAACTTCAACAAAGCTGCAATAAAAAGATCGGATTGTTTTTTTGTCAAAGTAAGCGGAGGCAGAATCCTGATTACATTGGCTCCTGTTACCCCTGTAAATATTTTTTCTTCAAACAGCAACTGCTTCCTTAAAGGTGCAACCGGGAAATCGAATTCAATGCCAATCATCAGCCCCTTTCCACGAATCTCTTTTATTTGAGGGATTTGTGCAAGTTTCGATGCCAAATATTTACCAACTTCAAGAGAATTGTCAACAAGATTCTCGGCTTTCATAATGTCGAGTACTGCAATTCCGGCAGCGCATGCGAGATAATTACCTCCGAAAGTGGTTCCCAACATCCCCGACCAGGGTTTAAGTTTAGGATTTATCAGAATGCCGCCAATAGGAAATCCATTTCCCATTCCTTTGGCTACGGATATAATATCAGGTTTTATATCAGCA
>CAILAQ010000014.1 GCA_903832165.1 uncultured Bacteroidota bacterium
GCGGTCGGCTAAGGAATTCAGAGTCGCCTGCGAACTGGTACAAAACGGATGTATCGGGAAAATTGATCATGTTGAGGCAGTTTTCAGCGGACCTCCGGCACCCTGCGACCTCCCGGAAGAGGAAATGGAACCGGGTCTCGACTGGAACCGCTGGCTCGGACCGGCACCCATGCGACCTTATAATTCGATACTGAGCCCCCGTGGTATACACAATCATTTTCCGGCCTGGCGTAACTACCGGGAATATGGAACCGGTGGAGTGGGCGACTGGGGTGCGCACCATCTGGATATCGCTCAATGGGGATTGGGTATGGATGACAGCGGTCCCGTGGAGGCATTCTTTAACAATGGCGAGGCTACCCTCAAATACGCCAATGGTATTACCGTGGTTCGCAAGGAAGATGGCTTTGGTGTCCACTTCTTTGGCAGTGACGGGGAAGTCATGGTCAACCGGGGCACCTTCAAAATGATAGTTAAGGGCGAAACAATTGCCGCCTATACCGGAGATGCCACAAAGGATACTAATTGCGGAGCAGAGGTTAAAAAAGCAGAGGAACGGTTCCTTAAGGATGCAAAAATCAAGCTCTATAACAGCCCCTCACATTACTCAGATTTCCTGGATTGCATGAAAACGCGAAAAAAACCAATTGCTAACGAACAGGTTGGCGCACGTACTGTCATCTGCTGTCACCTGCTGAACCAGCTGTATTACCATAATGAGACGATCAAGTGGGATCCGGCTAAACTGTGCTTTGCTGAAGGCACCGGCAATCCGGCCTGGCTAACACGCGACTATCGGAACTGGGCAAAAGGCTAGAAATTTTACCCTGAAATTGATTTCACTTTTTCATAAAATTTCCGGAAATCTCCACCGCAGGAATCTAGTATGGCCTGAAACCTGGGGATCATGGAATTGTACGTGCTGATCGGGACCAGGTAAGCATTGTTCAGCCTTCTGTTTTTAATGTTCAGATCCCTTTCAAGCTCATTGAGGATAGAATCCTTTTGGTTGAGCATGGAGGTGGAATCGGCATGGCTCTTATAAACCGCACTCAAATCATTTCGCGCCCTGAGCATTCTTTCTACCGTTTTGTCAGACTCCTCCCATTCCCTGAGGGCCTGCTTCACCTGGTCGTTCCTGCCCAAAGACTGCAGCCAGCTCAGTACGCCGGCCCGCTCTACCGTTTCAGCAAAGCCTTCACTGAATCGGGAATCTCCCTTTCTGTATAATTTCTGATGGGCCAGCTCGTGGATAATCAACCCGGCCAGGTCAACCGAGTCATACCGTAAATTTGTGCTCAGGATGGGATCGTTATACCATCCCAGAGTCGAATAGGCGCTGAAGGTGGATACATAAACATCCAGTCCCTCATCTTTCATTTGTGAAGCAAACTTCAGGGCCCTGTCTTTTTTGAAAAAGCCATGGTAAACAACGCATCCTGCAACGGGGTAACACCATGTTTTAGGTTCCACTGAAAATCTTGGCGTACAATATACATTCCAGCCCAGATAGTCACTCTTGATATCTGAATACAGGGTGTAGCTCTTATTATCGGGCAATCCCAGTTTCCTGACGGCAAAAGCGCGAACATCCAAAACCATTTTCAGCTTGTCTCTTGTCTTTTCGTCTATTTTGTCTTGTTTTAATATCTTCTCAATAGGTTGCCTGGCATGCATGATCTTCAGGTGAGCGGTCATAGCCTGCGTGAGATAAGAGATCTGGCAGGACCCCAGGGTCACAAATATCAAAAGCAGAAGTAAGGCCAGTACGAAACCCGTGATAGTAAGTTTCTTTTTGATTTTTCTTCTTTCCATTATAAGATCGGAAATGTTTTGCCAGGGTTAAATAAGGTTGGATTGTGGTTCAAGATTTAATCAGTTAATTCATAAGCGGGCTCAAACTGATCGGACTTCATGTATTCAAGCAGACCTTTATAAAACAACCGTACTTCAGGTTTATCCATAATTCTGAAGAGCTCGGCTGAACAAACCAGCAGTTTTCCGTTCCCTTTTTTAAATTCGTATACCATGCCCAGCTTATGATTTCGGTCGATATTGTCAATTACCTGCACAATGGGCCGATACTTCGGATCGGTTGTATCCAGTATGATTGGATGAGAGTTTTTTGCAATATTCCACCATTGCCAGTTGGAGTGAAATTCTGTGGGGAAATATCTGAAAATTGGATGGCTGGGGTTAGTTAAAATCCCAAGGGTTCCCGGAGAGGGCTCCTTTTTCATTCTCAAAGAGATGCCCTTAAACATGGAGTAATTCCAGAAATCCGTGATAAACAGTCCGGCCAGCGAATTCGCGGGTATATGACTGGAATCGGGTATCAGCAATACTTTTTTTCCCTCGGCCAGATATTGTTTTGCCTGTCCGTTTAACTCCTTTACAATCAAAATCCCCTGATCAGCTTTTGGAACGTCAATATCCGGATACACCCATACCGGGTATGAGTTTTTATAATCGGTGCCGTTTATGGAGATTTCGAAATCCAGCCGCTGAGCTTCTTTAACATCTTTCAGGCTGATGGCCACCTTTCCGGCATCGCTGAGCTGACCCTGCGGAAGATCGGCCGTTTCGAGGGTTCCGGAGGCGATGATGGTTTGATTGGTACCGGTAAGCTTATAACTTATCTTTCCCCGGGGCAATGGAACTGGTCCATAGTTGGCCACTTTCAGGGAGGCCTTGAATGATTCCGTATTTAGCCAGGTATACTTTGGAAAGACGGCCAGCGGAACCACCTCGCTGCAAAACTGCCGCCAGTTTTCCGGTGCTATAAATCCTTTGCTGTCCATAAATGCATCAAGGATGCCAACAAGTGCTGTGCCCTGTCCAGGATAATCCTGCAGATCGAGCAACTGAAACCCGCCAAATCCTGGTGTCCGCAATGCCGCTTCAATTTCTTCCCGATAGCAAATCACGGACAGCGCGCCGGAGGCTTTGGCGAAATCCCCTGCCTGATTGAGCATGCCTGCCTTCTCAATCCTCTCTTTGAATATCTTGAAATTCCGGGCTTCAAGCACTCCCTTATATTTGACGGTTTCGTTAAAATCAGGGTACGACTGAAACTGGCCAACTTCGTGCCCGACCACGGGTATATCAGTATTTTTCACCGCCTCAGTGTAGGTCATATCGGAAGAAGCGGACCGGGAGTTAATGTAACCGCCGCCTTTGGAATCGGCGAAGGAAAAGGCTCCCCGGGTATCGGTATTGTTATTGTCTTTTTCGGGACCGGTGCGCATGGTAACCCAAAAATCATCGCCGGGTTGCTGAACCGGATTCCAAAAGAAATTATTGCTTCCCTGGGCAAACAGATGCCGGTTGTCTTTTTGCCTGAAACCGGCAACTATCTGGTTCATAAGCACAGAATCGCCCCCGCCTTCGTTTCCCAGTGTCATCATCACAAAGGAGGGATGGTTGCCGTAACTGTCGAGAATTGCCTGCCCTTCCCTGATCTGAAATTCATTATGAGCCTGATTCTTTGTATCGAAATTGGCCCAGTTGGGTAATTCCGGCGCAAGGTACATTCCTGCAATATCGGCTGCCTCAAAAGCGGCTTCGGGAGGACACCAGGAGTGAAAACGGTAATGGTTGATTCCATATGCCTTTGCGATTTTAAATACCCGCAACCATCCATCGGTATCCATCGGGGGATATCCCGTTAGTGGAAATACACCACCCTCATGCTTGCCACGCAAAAATATCTTTTTACCGTTGATGGCGAATTTGTTTCCGCCACTGCTGAATTTTCGTAATCCAAAGTCAGCGGTTACAATATCAAGCACCTCATCACCTGTTTTAACCGATACCGATATTTTGTATAATTCATGATTGAATTCATCCCAAAGCCGGGCATTGGCACCCAGCGGATAAATAAAAGAAACCACGGAATCAGCCTTTACCAAAACCGATTTCGAAACGGGATCGGGCAACTCGGTTGATGGTGAATTCCAGCCGGAGGCTCTTGCTGTTAATAATATTTTCTGAGGCTTGCCGGTGCGGTTTTTAATATCGCAAACCACCTTAACTTCTTTATTTGCGATATCCGGATAAAGCTTAACTGTTCTCAGAATGAGGCTGCCAGTTGATTCGAGATAAATGTTTCCGAGTATTCCATTCCAGTTGGTTTGGGTATCCTCGCTCAAAGCGTGGGAGCTTCCGATAAGCTTGCTGTAGATGGAGGGATTATTGTCCACTTCAATGGACAGAATGTGTTTCCCGGGTTTAAGATAAATTGAAAGATCATACACATGCGGTGTGCTTAAACTGTTCTGCGAACCAATAACCTGCCCGTCTACGCTGACAATCGTCTTCTTCGACCGTTCCATGGAGAGCTCAATATGTTGGCCGGACCAGCTGTCAGGAATGGAAATCTGCCTTTCGTATACAGCCTTTCCAATGTAAATGTACCGGCGTGTTAAGCAGTCGGTGATCGCTTCGGTATTCAGCGTGCCGACCTTATTTTCGTCCAATGAACCAGGGAGTTTAACTGTGTGTATGGTTGGGGTGATGATGGTGGAATCCAGTTTCACGGTCCATTCGCCGGAAAGATCAATCCTTGGTCTGGTTCCGCCGGTCCGGGCCATCAGGGATCCACCGGTCAGGAGGATGATCAGGACAAAATGCAGGTGGAGTTTATTCATAACTTTACTGGAATTCTTTCCGATAAAGATATGACAGAACTTGAATCGAGATACACGAAGAACGAAGAGCTGGCAAATGCGCTGTCTCATCTGGCCGGAGCACTCCTGGCAACGGTTGCATTGATACTTCTTGTTGTTAAATCGGCCAGGGTCGGAAACGCATGGCACATCGTGAGTACTGCTGTTTTTGGCGCCACCATGATCATCCTGTTTTTCTCATCAACCATGACTCACTGGCTGAAACAGGGCAAAGCCAAGGATGTTTTTTTTACCATTGATCAGATTGCTATTTTTACTTTGATAGCCGGCACCTATACTCCCTTTACCCTGGTAGCACTTCACGGGCCGTTCGGATGGGTGATTTTCGGAGTGGAGTGGGGCCTGGCAATTATCGGGATTACCATAAAGCTCGTCAAACCCACCCGGTTTAATCAGGGAGTGAATCTATTTTATATCCTTCTTTATGCCTCGATGGGGTGGATGGTATTAATTGCCATCGTTCCTATATATAATAGTCTGACATTAATGGGCCTCGCCTGGATCCTGATCGGTGGGCTCTGTTATACCATCGGCATTTTCTTCTATCGGCTCGGTCGTTTTAAATACCATCATCTGGTATGGCACCTTTTGGTAGTGGCTGGCGCCGCATCGCACTTTATAGCGATATACTATTATTTGTTGCCGATAGTGATCAGATAACAGGTGAATGATGATCACAAGCACAAAAATTAATATCAATTCATGAAAAAAATCCTCTTGCCCTTTCTGCTGGCGTTTTCCATGGCCACCTCGGCTCAAAGTACAAACTCAACCCCTGAAGTTTTATCTGGAAAGGCTTCCAAACTGATTTTATCTAACCGGTTCCTGGAGGTTGTGCTTTATCCCGACAGGCCGGTGGTGGCCGGATATACCTATAAACCAACGAAGGCAGCTTTTGGCGGAGGCGGGGAAAACGGACTGATGGTGCTCAATGGTGAGGTCATTCCGTGGGAGAAGTGGATCATAAAGGTGCAGGAGGTGAAGGTTCCCGACTGGCAGGGCACCTGGTACACCTATCAGATGTCGCTTCCCGGGAAAGCTTTTCGCTTTGAAGTGTGCTTTATGCTGGTGGATTCAAGAATGATCTTTCAGCTCAAGAATATCCAGGATCCTGCACAGGAGATTGTTTCCGTGGGGTGGCAGAATCTGTCCCTCATAACGGCTACTGATCCGGAATATGAATACTGGCGTTTCCGGGCGGGCGATCCCGACCCGTCCAGCGGCGGTAAGCGGTGGACGTTTGATGAGCGCGGAAAGCTAGGAAACGCCGCACCCGGCGAGTATCCATCTATCCACGGCGCCATCTGGCGAACAGGCGGACCAGTGGTGTTCGGGTTCGGAAATTATCCGGTTTTTCCTTACCTGCACCGCATCACGCCGGAGAAAACATACCAGATCGGTCCGAATACCTGGCAGTACCGCGTTCGCAATCTCACACAGCCGCCGCTGCAGTTTGAGGTGGTCTTCCTTGATGACCTTAATCGTGACGGGCTCACTGATTTTTCTGATTATGCACTCTCGATAAACCGCAGGCTGCCCGATCTCGACCCGTTTTATTATGAAACCTGCTGGTACAAGATCTTTCTGGATAACCCTGATCTTGGAATGGTTACCACACTCAGGGAAGCCGAAGATATTGTGGGGGCCATCCGGAATGTAACAGACGGCATGCCACAGGCACCACACCTGGTGGGATGGCAGTACAAAGGCCACGATACCTTTTATCCCTCCTACGGCGACATCAATACCGATATAGGCGGGGCCTTTGCCATCAGCAGGCTGGAACGTTACTGCAAGGAGCACAATGCCCTGCTCACTTTCCATTGCAACCTGGATGATGCTTACCGGAACAGCCTGGATTGGAACGACTCTTATATTTATTCCAACATGGAGCAGTTCGGTGTTAACGGATCCGTATCGCACTGTCTGGATGTAGAGAGCGGACAAGCTTTCCGCCGATTGGATGAGCTTTTCAAATTCGTTCACCTGCAGAAAACTTTACAGGTCGATAATACCCGCGTTGGCGTCAGTATCCCGGAAAAAGGGATTGGCCTCCACGAAGAGCTCATTGCCGGTCTTATGCCGAAGGCGGAATATTTTCGGGGGAAAGGCATTACCCTGACCACCGAAGGGCAAAATGGCTTGCCGTTCGACCTGACCAAAGTCTTTGCCGGGGTGTGGCACCACGACTTCTCACAGCAGGCACTGCCGCTTTGGCACCGTAAGCTGGTGGGAGGAGGCCGGGGAAGCCACACGGGGCACCTCACACGGATGGATTATGCACTGGGCAGTTCTGTTCATCAGGATATCTCCTGCAGACAGCTCAGCAAAGAGACAATCGATCCTGCCATCTGGAAGAAAAACAATATGGACAGCTGGTGCCCGCCAGGGGGACTAACCATGTCGTTCGAAAAAGACTGGGACCTGATTGTGCAGGTTCTGTATGAGGGCACTTTTCTTTACCACTTCTACCTGGAGCGCGAAATGACCGATTACCGCGAAATTCCGGGCGGACTGAGGATTGCTTACAATTCAGGCGAGGCCATGATGGAAATTGTGAATAATGAGTTGACTGTAAGGATGGGGGAGACCGTGGTTGCGCACAACGAGGAGCGTTTCATTCCCCGCGGGAATTCTATCTTTGCCTACAGCAGGAACGGAGGAACATTCGATTATGTGTTGCCCGCTGAATTCAAAGGCCGGAAAATGGAAGCCTTTGCCTTGTCGAAGGAGGGGAGAAAAGCTTTTACTGCCTATAGCGTGAAGGGCAACACTATCAGGATAACACTGGGTTCCACAGCACCCGTCAGGCTGATTTTCGAATAGATTTAAAGAATTTATACATGAGCAACAACAAAACAAAAACCCTGACCCTCTTCAGAGGATTGGCAAACGAAGACTGGATGGCAGTATTTGCTGCTTTTACCCTGATCCTGTTAACCCTCATCATACGTGATTCGGTGCCTAAGCTGCCACTGTTCTTCGGTGCTAAGGAAAAGTGGGCGGAACTGGGCATTTTATCGGGATTTATTTCGGGCCCTAACCTCCTGCGACTGGGATACACCTATGGAATCTTTGCTTTGCTGGCCTGGGCCGGTCTGAAAATTGCCGGTAAGCCTGCCTCAAGATTCTTTGCGTCATTTCTGCTGATTGTTGGGCTCTCACTGCTTTCTCAGGTGATTTCCACCCATTCGGCTATCAAGGCTATTAACCTCGAAACGGTATTTTTTTCGGTCCTCATCGGACTGATTATTGGCAATACAATGAAACTGCCCGACTGGTTCCGGCAGGCCATTCAGAGTGAGTTTTATATTAAAATCGGCCTGGTTCTACTGGGAACCACCGTGCTCTTCAATAGCATCATGAAGGCCGGGGCCCTCGGACTGGTGCAGGCCCTGGTAGTGGTGGTCTCTGTCTGGTATGTTGCTTTCTGGATTGCGAAAAAACTTAAAGTTGATTCTGAGATGTCACTCATGCTGGCGTCAGCGGTCTCGATTTGCGGAGTATCCGCCGCGATAGCTACTTGCGGCGCCATCAAGGGTGACAGTAAAAAGCTCTCCTATATTATTTCACTGGTGCTTATTGTGGCCATTCCTATGATGATCCTGATGCCATACCTCGCCAAATGGATGGGCCTTAGTCAGGAGGTGGCCGGTGCCTGGATCGGCGGCACGATTGATACCACAGGTGCTGTTGTTGCTACTGGTACAATCATAGGCGAAACAGCTCAGAAATATGCTGTGATAATTAAATCAGCGCAGAATGTTTTGCTCGGTGGGGCAGCATTCCTGATCTCGATTTACTGGACGTGGAAAGGGAAGGGCGAAACTTCTGAAAAGCCATCGGCCAGGCTCATCTGGGATCGGTTTCCAAAATTTGTCCTCGGCTTTGTGGCAGCCTCCATGCTGTTCTCCTTTATACTGACCGCTGATACCATCAAGCAGGTTGGAGATTCATTGAAGGGTTATCAGAGCATCTGGTTCAGTATTGCTTTTGTGTGCATTGGTCTCGAAACGCGCTTCCGCGATATCTTTAATCCCGATAACCGAAAGGCCATGTACGCCTTCCTGCTGGCCCAGCTGATCAATGTGGGAATTACGCTGGCAGTGGCATCGCTGCTTTTCAGATAAGTTAAAGCTGTTTCCGGCTATTGTTTGCCCCGCCAATTTCAAAAGTATATTTACCATCAACGAGAAAATCACCACGGTCTGTCGAAATAAAGGATTGTCACAATTAATGGTATTGCCTGGTAATAAATAGCAATATGCATATTGCAAAAATTAAACAATAATGTCATGTTCATATGACATAATACTGATTTAACTTCAATTCTAAACTTTAACCGGCTTGTCTTGTTTAGCTTAAAATTAAACAAGACAATGAGCAAAATACTTATAACCGGAGCTACCGGTCATCTTGGAAGCGCTGTAGTGAATGAATTAGTTGAGAAACAAGGTCCGGCAAATATTTCAGTCCTGGTGCGCGACCTGTCGAAAGCAACCGCATTGAAGGAAAAAGGAGTGGAATTGTTACAGGGCGATTATAGTAATTATCAGTCGCTGGTGAATGCTTTTCAGGGCGTTGATAAATTGTACTTCGTTTCCAGCAACGATATCATGAATCGCGCCGCACACCATGAAAATATTGTAGCAGCCGCAATAGCAGCTAAAGTAGGTCATATCATCTATACCAGCTTTCAGCGTAAAACCGATGATGCTTCTTCACCGATAGCTTTTATTGCATCCTCCCATATTCTGGCTGAGAACCTGATCAAAGCCTCGGGTCTGAAGTACACCATTCTGAAACATGCCCTGTATGCTGATATCCTACCCATGTTTATGGGAGATCAGATACTGAATTCCGGGGTGATTTATCTTCCGGCCGGAAGCGGCAAAGGTTCTTTTACCTCCCGTTCCGATATGGCTTCGGCGGGTGTTGCCGTTCTCACAAGCGAAGGACACGGTAACAAGACCTATGAAATTTCCGTGTCTGAAAGCCTGTCATTTTATGATATTGCAGCCATCCTCACTGAACTTTCAGGTAAGCAGATTCAGTATGTCGCTCCTGACGCTGCCGCTTTTACTGCTGCCATGAAGCAAGCCGGAGTTCCGGATATGGGCATCATGATGAGCGTATCATTCTGCACCGGCATTGAACAGGGTGAGTTTGATTTTCCTGATCAAACACTGGAAAAACTGATCGGCAGAAAGCCTTTAGGCATGAAAGATTTTCTGAAGCAAACCTATAAGCTTTCCTGAGTAACTGATGTAGGTGGCAGCGATTCGAGTACGCCTCACCAATAATCTTTTGCAAACTTATCGCCTTCTTTTGAGGGAAATCCGAAAAGGTTCTGTAAGTTAGCAGGACCTAACCCCTGATAACCACCTTGTTTTGAGGACTAATCGGATACAGTTGCTTGCAGCTGCTACGGCCATTGTAGCCGGAGGCCTGATGTATATCCTTTTCCGTCCATCAGAATTTGTTTTCTTTCAATGGATCCGCACACTCGGACTCGGCCATGCACTGGCCTTCCTGAGAACCCCGTTTTCAGCTGCCAGCTCCATATTGCCTGATTGGTTCATATATTCTGTGCCCGACAGTTTATGGGCGTTTGCCTATACGCTTATCATCATGGCTCTCTGGGCCGGCAGTAAATCAGTATGGAAATACATCTGGTACGCAACGATCCCATTGCTGCTGCTGGGGTCGGAATTACTTCAGCTTTCGGGGAGTATACGGGGAACCTTTTCATTTTCCGATGTCGGATGGATCATTGCCGGCCTTGTTGCCGGTATTCTCACTTATGCCAAGACCAATAACAAACCAAATTATGAAAACACCAATAACCCGCAGAACAATCTTTAGCGCGATTGCCTCGCTGATCACCCTGGCAGTTTTTATTTTGCTCATTGCCGGAAGTGAGCTAATGCCTCTCTCTAATCAAAAAGTTAAAACAGAGCTTCTTCCTGACGGCCGGATTACGCAAACCGTCTCATATCAGCATTTCAACGGTAAGGTTTGGGTTGATAAGGAGGTAACAGGATTCATAGATAATTCACGTGGCTGGAAAGGTGAGGTCGAAGAAAAGAATATCGATTTATCAACCGGTATTGGCAAGGTCGTGACCTATGAGAAAGGATCCTATATCGACGGGAAAAGAAATGGGAAATGGACCGTGCGAGATTCAACCAGTAATATTACCAAAACCTGCCTCTACGATATGGGCCATATAGTGGAAGGAGGAAAATCAGGGTTGTCCACTGATTCCATACCATCAACATATGACATTCTTCTTGCCAAAAACCCCCTGTTTATTGACTTTTTGAAGCTTTTCAAATTAGAAGACGATACACTTAAGATTTTCACTGACACCCTCGATGCGCTATTGAGCAAGCTGGATTTCGATGCGGCAGGCTTTGATACTAATTATGGCAATGTTCATTCGAATCTCACAGATAATGCGGTTTTTGATTCGATTTCGACCATCATCTCCGATGCGCTTGTTTCGGATTGTTTGTACCGAATGAAAAGTTCGGAACTCCGGCTGGCAGAGTTAGACCGGAACCGCAGGGAGGTCGAGAAAACCTATGATGCCATCACGGCTAAATATCCGGGATATCTGGCATCAATGAATGCCGCCGGGGCTACAAATGAGGACTTTGGAAGGTTCTGCCTGAAACTGGATAGCATCATGGATAGTCATGGTACCCTGAACCCTGCTGATCCCTTGTTCATCGACAGTGTGGATGTGCGTTTGAGCAAGGCCCTGATGGAGATGGCCACTGCCAGTGCAGCTCTGGTCCCTCTCAGAGCCCGGTTTGAAAAGGTATTTCCTGAGAACCGTTTAGAGGGGAGTCTTTACTTCAGCGAAGGGTTGAAGCGGTTAAAAGCATCTCAGCAATCAGGCGATAAGGCGTTAACTGCGGTCATAAACTCATTGCTTGTTTTGTATTCAGAGGCCGATGTGGTCAGTCAGGCAGTTAAGGAATCCTGTTTTCTCAAGCGGAAATGGGTGCAGCTTCCGGTGATAACCACGGTTTATTCAGACCATAATTCGACCACCAGCGTTACCCTGCGAGGTAATGTGATAGAGAGTGCGGGAGCTGAAGTTACTTCCAGGGGTTTTGTCTGGGCGACAACGTACAATCCTACTTTGGAGAACAACAAGGTGGTCTCAGGGAGCGGTAAAGGGATTTTTCTGGAGACCATAATCGGACTCGTGCAAGGCAAAGCCTATTTTGCCCGATCATTTGCGACCAACAGTGCCGGAACGGCCTATGGGAATATCATCGAATTTACAACGGAACGGGCTGCTTCGGTGGAAATGAAGGAATCCGGCTTCACCGATTTCATTGTCTACCCGAATCCTGCTCATGGTGCTGCAACGCTGAACTGTTCAGTGAGTTCTGCAGGCGATTACCAGCTCACGGTGTTGGATATGAATGGCAGGGCAGTGTTGTCGAAAAAAATCAATTTCCCCGGTGCTGGTTGTTACAGTGAGAAACTTGATCTGACCACTTTCGCAGCCGGATTTTATAACTGCCGGATATCGAATGGAAAATCGACTTCGGTGTGCAGGCTGGTGGTGACAAAATAATGGCTACCGGATTTTCTGAACCTCATTTTCGACAGGCTGCAAGGTTTGCAGGTAACGGTAAATTGCCCGGAGATCGAGTGAATCCATTCCGGCGTACATCGACCAGGGCATGATGGTATTAAACCCGACATTATCGGTTTTGGGCATTGGGTTGACCTTCGGATCATAGGCTTTGAAACGTGCGATAAACGCTTCGGGTGTCCATCTCCCGATCCCGGTGGCAACAGAAGGTGTGATATTCGCAGAAACTACCGTTTTTGGTGGCACGATAAACTCCCGTCCTCCGGCAAATGCTTTGGTCCGATCAATTTTACCTCTTCTTGCAACCGTATGGCAATCAATGCAAACAGCTGCTGTTACAAGGTACTTCCCATACGCAATAGTATCGCTCTTTGGTGGTTTTTGCTCAAAAGCGGCTTTTTGGGGAATCATGTACATAATAAGACTGAACGGGAAGGATGTATATGATGGATCCGGTGTGACAGCCTTTTCCGGCAACGTGCGTAAATACGCTATGATACTGTAAATATCCTCGCGGTCGAGCTTGCCGTAATAAGGGTAGGGCATCACCGGGAACAGGGGCATGTTGCGCTTGTCGACACCCTCGGTTATAGCTCTTAATAATTCGGCATCGGTCCAGTTTTTTAAATTAAACGGAGTGATATTTTTCGCAACAAATTTTCCCGGAAAGCCCAATTCCTCAGAAAATATCTCACCGCCGCTGCCTTCCGTCCCTGCTTTGAGGGGGCCGGAAAACAATTGCCAGTCCCGCGTGGAGTGACAATCGATGCACACCATTACGTGGTTGGCCAGATACCTGCCGGCTTCAATTCGTGCCGGTGTTACCTCAACTTTAATGGCCTCCGGCTTCGACCTGAGCTTAAATCCGGTGAGATAGATGAGTGCACTGCCAATCAATATCCCGATAGCTACCACTGACCATCCGGCTATTTTCCAGAATCTGTTCGATGTCATAGACTTTCCTCCTTATTGTTATATCAGGATGGAAGTTACGAATTATTTTAATGAACTTATTCTATTTTGCCGGCCACACCTTGATGCTCTGCTTTCCATCTTTCCAGTTTTCCAATGGCCCGGGGGCAGGATTGGAGGCATTGCGTTTCTGGCCGAAATAGTCTGTATCGATTTTTACTTTTGATCCGTCCACGTTTTCGAAAGGTAAATCAGGAACAATGACTTTACCAAGCAGTTCGCTGGTTACCAAGTCCCTTTTTTGTTCTGAAAGCCAGCCTTTATCAAGGGTGATATCAAGATAAATCCCATCCTTCCCGGTGATTAATGTTGCCGCAGCATCGAAATCCTGCTTAACCAATGCATTCTTCTCCTGCCTCACCAACAGCTGTGTTTTCTGCGTATTGCTGAGGTCATCGAACCGTTTGGCAAGATCCGCTGCATCCGCCTGGTTGGTGCCTTTTGTATAAACATTTCCCGAAAACCTGACCTGCAGCAGGGCTTTATCGTATTGCCGGGCATTGCCCCTGTTGACAAACAGGTTGTTGATGAAATTGATATCGCCTCCCGGATTGTCGTGAAGTGCTGCCACTTCGGTGGAATGTGGCTTGTGATAAGGCGTCAGACGGCTGTCGTACGGGATAACTTCCATGTGCCCGCCAAAAATATTATGCACGAAGGCGGCACCGCTGGAATTCATGAGGAGGCTGGTTTTCGAGAGCATAATATTGTTGCTCACCAGCATCGGACCATGATCGACCTCAAGGAAAATATCGATTTCATTATCATGCAGGAGGTTGTTTTTCACCTGCACTCCCTGCGCCATCCAGTCGAGCCAGATACCCAGACAGGTTCTGGAAATATTGTTGTTCCTGATCTGCACATCCACGGCGCCGTGAAACTTGATTCCCGCCATTTCGGCACCGGTGAACAGCTGCCGGATGTGAATATCATGAATGGTATTTCCCTCAACGATGCTGAAGGCACAACCCATGCTGCCGACCACCCCCGATTGCTCACAGTAGGCAATGGTATTATTGCGCACAATATGGCTGCCGATTTTCTCCTTGCTCCAGCCATTGGCCAGCGCCCGGTTGATCGTTCCCACATAACCCTCGGCCGACTCGGTATTGTTATTGTTCCACTCGTCGCCATACTTGCCCAGAGCAATGCCCACGCATTTTGAATACTGGACGATGTTATTCTCAATGATCCAGCCTTTGCTCCAGTGGGTGCCGATCAGGCCCATCTGTTCTGATGTTGGAGGCGCCCAGTTGGTTGCGGCCTGCTGCATGGTAAATCCGCGGACTGTTATAAAGCTGACGAAGGGTTTATCGGGATAAAAAATGGTTTGGCGAACATTGATCTCCACCGCGCCGGAATTGGGGTCAGCATTCAGGAACTGAGCCCTGATGGTGGTGGTTTCGCCCTCTGCTTTACCGTACCAGAGCGGGTTCTTAGCGTCGGCTGCCTTCATGACCTCCTCCTCCTTTGCGGCTTCCATAAGCCAGTCTCCATTCAGGTAAACACTGCCGGTATGGTGCTGCCTTCCCTTATCGGAAAACCAGTCGCCCCGGATCAGATCGCTGTACGGATTGAATTTTCCGAAAAAGCTGTTCGGGATTTTAACCTCCCAGGTATCGTTCTCCAGTTTTTTCCATCCTTTAATGATTTCAGAGCCCCTGATATCCACCTTTTCTCCCGGTGCTGCCTGGTAGGTGATGCGCTCCTGATCAGAATTCCCTCCGCGGGGCGGGGTGATCTGCTCGCGGTAGATTCCCGCATGTACAGTAACCATATCGCCCGGCATGGCCACTTTTGCCGCAGCGGATATCGTTTTAAACGGCTTGGCTGATGATCCGTCACCGGAATCACTGCCTTTTACGGATACGTGATATGTTTTATCAGATGCCATGGCTCCTGATTCAATACTGATCAGGAAAATAGCAGCAAGCAGCAGGCAGAAAATTTTTACAGTGTTCATGGGTTTCCGGGTTTAATTGAATTTAGGCTGGTTAATGTAAATCCAATGCAAAATAGCAAATAATTGGACCTTCTGAAAGATGTACCCAACCAAACAGTTGTATCGTTCCCCTCCCTGGTTTCAGGGAGGGGCCAGGGGTGGGTACATATCAGATTACCAATTCGTTAATATATTTAAGTGCCCTTAGGTTGACGGCTATGCCCAATACCCGATACCTGATACCCGACACCCGATACCCGATACCTTTTACCGTCTAAACAAAGTTCATCAAATGTTGTTTTTATTGTCAGTGATCTTTGAGAAATTTGAATACCTTGACCTTTCAAAACCTTTAAAACTAAGCTGATATTATGGATAACCATTTAACTGATACAGATCAGCCTGTGAATGCGGCCCAACCTGAACGAAAGTCTCTGAATATAGATACCATAAAAGAGTTGTGGGCACAAACATATAATACGCACGGGAAGCCTGATTGGTCGCACATATTCCCATATTACCATAAAAACCTGATATTTCAGGACACTATTCAGCGAATTGAAGGGATCGATGCTTTTACTGAAATGTGCATCCGCCTGACCACGCGAACCAAGGAGCTCAACATGGAGATAGTTACCATTGCGCAGGCCGGGGATGTGATAATTTTCGAATGGATCATGACCATGATGTTCAAAAAATGGCCCAGTACTCATTTATATGGTTCCACAAAACTGAAAATCTATGATGACCAGATCATTGAGCAGCGGGATTATTATGATTTATGGGGTGATATCTTTAATAATATTCCACGATTCAGTAAAATGTACCGTAGGTTTTTAATCAAGAGGTTTGGCTGATGAAAAAGAAAAGATTTGAACTTCCGGATGAGCTTCAATTTATTGTAATTGGCCGATTGCCACAAAAGCAATCAGCCGAATCAATGGATGGCAAAGTTTGCGTAATCACCGGAACCACCTCAGGTGTTGGGTACCAGGCTGCGACCAGACTGGCAAAAGCCGGAGCAAGAATTGTGATGGTGGTCAGAAATCGCGAAAAGGCTGAAAAATTATGCGCAGAGATCCGCTCGGATTCATCACAAACGCCCGATTATTACGTGGCTGATTTTTCACGTCTGGAAGAGGTGAGGAAGGCTGCCTTTGCTATCCTGGCCAAGTATCCCAGAATAGATGTCCTGATAAATAATGCAGGTGTTCACATGACCACCCGTCAGTTAACCGAAGATGGCAATGAGATGGCTTTTGGCGTTAATCATTTGGCTTCATTCCTGTTTACCAGCTTGTTGCTAAAACGAATGGTGGAAAGTTCTCCTTCGCGGATTATCTATGTCAATTCGGAAGGTCACCGTTTTAATGGCCTTAAAATTAATAACCTCACCTGGGCAAACAGGCGTTACAAGGGACTCAGCGGTTATGGTGCTTCAAAAACCGCCCAGCTTATGACGATCTGGGAACTGAATGATTTAGTGAAAGGCAAAGGAGTGACGATCAATGCTATGCACCCCGGAGCAGTGAAATCCAATATAGGGCACAACAACGGCATATTGTATAATCTTTACTCCCGCATCCTGATTCAGCCGATGCTGAAGAATCCTAAAGTATCTGGCGAGGCGATTTATTACCTTGCCTCATCGCCGGATATGGAAGGGGTGACCGGTAAGTTTTTTAACCTCACAAATGAGGAAACTCCTGCTCCGCATGCTATGAACCGGGATCTGGGGAAACGAATATTCGAAATAAGCAAAGTATTAACCCATCTTGATAAGGACAACCACTATGAAATATGACACTATCATAGTCGGAGGAGGCATTGCCGGCCTGACTGCCGCCGCCTTTCTTACCAAAGCCGGAAAGTCGGTAATGCTTTACGAAAGGCAGGCGGGGGTTGGTGGACTGGTTCAGACCTTTAACCGGAATGGTGTTTGGTTTGATACAGGCCTGAGGTCAATTGAAGACTCCGGAATCGTATTTCCAATGCTCCGGCAGCTGGGAATTGAAATCGATTTTGTTAAAAGCAACGTCTCAATTGGAATTGGCAAGAGCATCCTGAAGCTGCAGGATAAAGAAAGCCTGTATCAATATGAAATTTTTCTAAAGGAGCATTACCCTGATAACAAGGAAGATATTGACAGGATTATCGGCGAAATCAAAAGGATCATGAATTATATGGATGTCCTTTATGGTATCGATAATCCGGCATTCATGGATATTATGGCGGATAAGAAATACCTGGTAAAAGTCATCCTGCCCTGGTTGTTTAAATTCCTGTTTTCTGTCAGGAAAATCAGCAGCCTGAAGGAACCGGTAGAAGATTATCTCAGCCGGTTAACTAAAAACCGCCAGCTGATCGATATTATTGCCCAGCATTTTTTTCAAAAAACGCCCACTTCATTCGCCCTCAGCTATTTTCGGTTGTATATCGATTATCATTATCCAAAAGGCGGAACCGCTACGCTTATCAATAAAATGAGAGATTATATTATTGATCATGGGGGTGTGATTAAAACAGGAACGACTATTGAAAGCCTTCAACCCGAGGATAAATATGTGGTTGATAATCAGGGTAGCAGGATGGAATACAAAAACCTGATTTGGGCAGCTGATTCGAAAATGCTGTACAACTGTATCCCGGTGGAAAAACTAAAAGATAAAAAGCTGTCCGGCCGGATCCAGGCAAAGCGATCCATCCTCAGGGAATTACACGGCGGCGATTCTGTGTTTACGGTTTATCTCACGGTCAATGAGAGTAAAGAATACTTTTCTGAAGTTTGCACCGGCCACTTTTTCTACACCCCGCACAAAGCCGGCCTATCTTCAGTATCCAGGGATGCAATCAATCGTTTTCTGATTGGTCGTGTTGACAAGCAGGAAGATGACTCTCTGAAAAATCAGGTTAAGGAATATCTTTCGGAATTTTGCCGGTTGAATACATTCGAAATTTCTATCCCGGTTCTGCGCGATTCCACCCTGGCGCCGGAAGGAAAGACAGGTTTAATTGTCAGCCTGTTGTACGATTACCGGCTGGCTAAGAAAATTGATGATTGCGGTTGGACCGATGAAATCCGGGATTTTCTTGAGCTCACTTTTATCCGTATTTTGGATGAGAGCATTTTCCCCGGTCTCAGGGGCAAAATTTCAGACCGTTTTTCCTCCTCCCCGCTGACGATCGAACGCTTGACCGGAAATACAGAGGGTGGAATTACCGGTTGGGCATTTACAAATTCGTATATGCCGGCTGAGAGCAGGTTGCTTAATGTAGCATCCTCAGTCGATACGCCGATACCTTCGGTTTATCAGGCCGGGCAGTGGGTTTATAGTCCGGCCGGTTTCCCGATTTCCATTCTCACCGGTAAGCTTGCCGCAGACAAAGTGCTGAAAGGGTAATTCTAAACGAAGGCTTGCTACGGAAACCCATACCCCATAGCCGCGAACCTAAGAAGTTTTTTGGCCTTCTGAAGAGAATTTTGAAGTAAGAATGATGAGATTCCAATGAAGAATTCCGAGTTCCGAGGTTGGAGTTTCAAGTATTCATGAAGTGGAAATCCGCTACTTCAAGGTGACCTGAATCTTGTACTTCGGCATTCGGAATTCTAAATTCGAATCTATACCTTTTACCTTCCAACTTTGGTTTTAGAGCAAAAATATCCCTTAGGTTGACGGCTATACCCGATACCCGATACCCGATACCCGATACCC
>CAILAQ010000015.1 GCA_903832165.1 uncultured Bacteroidota bacterium
CCAGTATCCCTCTGATAAAAAGATATTTATTAAACTGATAGGTCAGGTTTAATCGTTCCAGTGGGTATTGGTATATTTTCTCATTATCACCGTTTTTATAGAAATCGGAATAGGTAAAACTGAGTGTTGTTTCGAATTTTGGCCATGGTTGGAAGGCTGCATTTACCGTCAGCCTGTTGCTCATTCCTCCGAATGGATCAGACGAATAATAGATGGCATTGGTCCGCCGGTAGGAAAATGTTCCAGAAAACCAATTCTGATAACGCCCTGTAAGAATGGCCTGAATTCCGCTTGTGTTGAATCGCTTGCCAAGAAATATTTCATTGGAATAGGCATATTTGAATTTCGCCTGAACAGTTCCTCCGAGAAGTGCCGAGAAGGAAGCGTGGTTTGTGGTTTCCCACATTGAATAGATCTGGTCATAGGTAGCGGCGCTGAAAAGTTCCAGGTCGAAGCGCCGGAAAAGCTTTGATCCGGTAAAAAACACGGGATGGACCAGAGCGGTCGCCTGACTGATGCCTGTGCGTGTAATGTATCCCGTTGCAACATCGAAGCCGGTACCGATATTCTTGAGCGATATTCCATACATTAAATCACGTGTCTCCGAATGAAAATACAGACCTTCTGCATGGCTGGCAACCTTTGAAAGAGCATCGGATGTCTGGGATCCGAAAATATTGTATTCCAGCAGGCTCGATTTATTGATTCTGATCTGGGCATCGGTTCCGGCCACCCTGTTGCTGCTTCCGCTGGATTCACGACCGGTGTACAGGGCACCCAGATACCCGTCATCTTTCAGATTATACTTATAGCGGAGAATGGGAAAATGTGCATATTGACGTGGGGTGGAAGAGCTGTCGCGGGGAAGCTCGTCGGCACCGTACAGCAAGGCTATACAGTTCTTTTTATCAATATTTCCGGTGAACTTCACCCCTGATATCGGATTAACTATGGTTCTTGTATTAACCAGGTAAAGCATGGGATCCACCAGGGATGTCTGCGTGGCACCAATGTTGAATTTTTCCCTCCCTTCAAGAAAAAATGGCCTCTTCTCAGGATAATATAATTCATGCCTTAAGTTAACATCCACTTGCCCGGCGTCCGATTCAACCTGGCTGAAATCAGGATTCACAGTAGCATCCAGGATCAGGTCGGAAGTGATCCCGTATTTGAGCGTAAGGCTGAGGTCGGGTTTTCTGGTATCTTTTACCAGCTTATCACCTTCCCGGATATCCTTATGGGTGTAGGTGACTGCCGGAATGGCTTCAAAGAGTGAATAGTGTTTTACTCCCTCATAATCAACACGCATCAATTGTGGCAATAGATTATAGCCCATGGTCGGGTCGAGTTCCGGATAACCTGTATGAGTAGCAGTACGGCTCACGAATCGTTCAAGCAAAAGTCCCATGCTTACGGGATCGCCCGTGGAGAAACGAAGGCTTTTCAGCGGGATTTTTACTTCCACGTTGTACCCGTGATCATCCAATTTTCCTGCACTGTACCAAACCAGATCAATGCTTGGATCTTCCTTGCCGGCTGCAAAGCGGGTATCCATCTGAATTCCCAGTGGATTGATGTAGAAAGCATAAAGTGCCTGCTGATCGAATCTTGAGTCAATATTCAGGCAAATCCAATCGTCCTGCACAATCGCATCGCGGGCTGAAACATTGGCTTTGATCTTGTCAGGTTCCGGATCCTGACAGTCAAAGGCAAAGTATAGGTTCTCATCATCATAGGCCACCCATGCCTTTGTTTTCTGTGGAAGGGTTTTTCCGAAGTCGGGGATAAATGTCTTGAAATCAGAAAATGACGGAGCTTCTTTCCAGACCGCCTCGTCAAGAATCCCATCAATAACTGGAGCCTTGGCAGTTTTAAGGGCTTTTAGGATTTCAGTTTCGCACCATGCGGAGGATGAAATCAAAATACTGCATAAAAAATTTATCAAATCTCGGTAATAAATTACAGTTTAGA
>CAILAQ010000016.1 GCA_903832165.1 uncultured Bacteroidota bacterium
ATGCCTGGAAGGATGTTTATCTGGATCAATGGGGTGGAGGCGACAGCTACTTTACCGAACTCGACCATACCGATACCAATGTGATTTACTATGAACATCAGTTTGGCGAGCTTATCCGAAAAAATATGGTCACCGGTGAAGGAGCCCATATTCAACCGCAGGCGGGAAAAGATGAAGCCCCGCTGAGGTTTAACTGGATGACTCCATATATTCTCTCTCATTTTGATGCACATGTACTTTATTATGGAACCCAAAAAATGCTCAGATCGCCGGATCGCGGCGACCACTGGGAAACTATCAGTCCGGATCTCACTACAAACCCCGGACCGGAGAAGCAGGGGAATGTCCCATACGGAACCATAACAACTGTCTCAGAATCTCCCTTCCAACAAGGAGTCTTATATGTGGGAACCGATGACGGAAATATTCATGTTACCCGCGACGACGGTAAAAGCTGGCTCAAAATTGACCAGAACCTGCCGGAAAAATGGGTTACCCGTGTTCGTGCTTCACAGCATGAAGCCGGAACGGTTTATGCTTCATTAACCGGCTACCGCGAGGATGACTTCACCAGTTATCTCTATATTTCAGTGGATTATGGGAATTCATGGACCTCAATAACCGGCAATCTTCCGAATGAGTCAATCAATGTCATTCTGGAGGATCCGAGGAGTGCGGATGTACTTTATGTTGGCACGGATCTGGGTGTTTATGTGAGCCGCAACAAGGGAAAAGACTGGATTTCTTTATGTAATAACCTGCCGACTACTCCGGTTCACGACCTGGCTATACAGGCCAGGGACCTGGAGCTGGTTGCCGCAACTCACGGCAGGAGTATATTTATACTGGATATCAGTAAAATAAATAAGAACTGAGCGAGGAATAGAATCCAGTAAATATGAATTCGACTTTGCCATATACAAATATGGGAAATTTCAATGGGTATCGGACACGAAATGGTTGCCAGTTCAGTCCGGGGATTGTTAGGAGGTTGGTGGTAAATTGCGTAAAGTTATCTCTCCCTTTGGGCGATACTCTGGCAGATTCAAAGAAACGCCTAAATGATTAAAGTATCACCCCGACTTTAATCATCGCTCCACTGACAATCCCGCCCTGAGCGACTCCGGCAGTCAAAAACAATTTTGCCCCTATCAGGAAACGGGAGCCGATCCTTTGTTCATCCTCAAGAATGACATTAAATCCAGTGGTTCTTGTCCTATTGAAATCCCAAGTGTAACCGTCCTGTTCATTCCATGATGTCCAATAGAAGTTCGTATGATTAAAGAACGAGGCGCCTCCACCGATTCTGAAGTTATTTCTTTGGTTGTTCCTGAAAGGGGATACGAAGAAATTTAAACTCCCCATAAGATAAGCGGCGTGTTCATGCACCCCGGATTCACTTTTCCCGTATCCTAGGCTGGCAGCGACAGTAAAGTATTTGTTAATCCTATAGTTGAGCTCATTCTCCAGACTCAGGGTACGCATATCTCCACTACCCATTAATCCAAATCCGGTGCCGAATTTGAAATCGAATTTTGAACTTCTCTCCTGTGCTGACAGTCCCATAATGAGGCCTAGGCAAAGTGCCAGAACGAATAATTTCTTCATTTGATCATTGTTAGTTGGTGAAAGTATAAAAAAATTTGAAATGATCTATGGTCTGGCGCCAACCTGGCACCAACGAAAAAACACTTACCCGTTTGATGAGTTCACGGCAAATGAAATATTAGGGGATGTGCAGGAGTCTGCTTAACTGATACTTTATTTCTTATTCGTAAATATTACCTCTCCGTCTTTTTTCAGGGTGACCTCTCCGTGCCATTCGCTGAATTCGAAATGGGCATTGCTGTATTTAATTCCAGATGCAGTTGTATCTTGCTTAAGATCAATGCTTTCGCCCTTAAATATAAACCTTGCCGTTCGTTGGGTGTTGTTATAAGTCATATCCAACCGGATTCCATCCTGATTGGTTACTGAGCTCTGAACGATTTGATCTGATGTGGCCTTGTTCATATGGCAGGAAAAAAGAAGTAACCCGCAAAGGATGGCCAGGATTATAAGCGGACTCTTCAATATTATCCGGGTTTTAATCATCGATTGCCGATTCAATCAGGATCTTGAACATCCAGCCGGTATCATCCTTTTTTGTGTCCTGTGTTTGCTTAAATAATATCCCGATGATCTTTTCCTTTGGATCAGCAAAATACTGGGTGTTGAAATAACCGCCCCAGTTAAAGGTTCCGGCGCTTCCCTGGCCACCAAGGTCCTGGTTTTTCTGCTCTACAACGCCGAAAGCCAACCCGTAATGTTCACCCTTATTTTCCCATAAGGCCGGGAATTGGTTGCCCATAATTACCTCAACGGTTTTACGGCTTAGAATTCTCACGCCATTTAGCTCACCGCCGTTCAGGTACATCTGAAGGAAAGTAGCATAATCCTTAGCTGTGCTGCACAGCCCTGCGCCGCCGGAGAAAAACTTTTTTGCCCCTTTTATCGGGTAATCAGGATCGTAGAAAGTCACTGGATAACGCACCCAGCCAGTGTCGGATGGTTTCTGGACGGAGACCAATCTGTTTGCCTTATCTGCAGGTAGATAGAAACCGGTGTCATACATGCCCAGCGGTTCGAAAATTCTGGTTTTCAGAAACACATCAAACGGCATTCCCGAAACTACCTCGATAAAATATCCAAGCACATCAAGCCCTTCGCAATAGGTGTATTTTTCGCCGGGATTATGGTGCAAAGGCAATTTGGCGAGTCTTTTAACACTCTGTTCAATGGTAATATCCTCTGTGGTAAACAGGTCCATCACACCCGCTTTTTTATAGATCATCTGGAATCGCTCATCGCCATCGATCTCGCCGTAACCAAGGCCCGAAGTATGGGTGAGAAGATGTCGGATGGTGATTTCCTTGGTGGCAGGTACGCCGGTGTAGGTTGTGTCGCTGTAAGTGAAACCGGTAAGAACCTTAGGATTTTTAAACTCAGGGATATATTTGGAGATCGGATCATCCAGCCTGAATTT
Organism: uncultured Bacteroidota bacterium; assembly: GCA_903832165.1. Classification (GTDB taxonomy): domain Bacteria; phylum Bacteroidota; class Bacteroidia; order Bacteroidales; family UBA12481; genus UBA12481. The sequence goes on from CAILAQ010000016.1 coordinate 3,026, forward strand.
CCCTTCTTCCCACAGCATCATCACTGCGGTTGAGGTAATCGCCTTGCTCTGTGAGGCTATGCGGAAAATATCATCGCGTTTCAGTGCTTTTTTAGTCTGATTATCGGCCATGCCAAAGGATTTGTAGTAGACGATTTTACCGTTTCGGGCAACCAGTCCTATCACCCCGGGTATATCGCCCTCTTTTACAGCTTTCTGGCACATTTCGTCGATTTTCAACAACCGTTCGGCCGACATGCCTACGCTTTCCGGAGTTCCTTCAGATAAGGGAAGTGATTTGTTCAGCGATTTGGTCTGAGCACCCGCAGCCAGTGATGCAGCGACAAATAGGATTGCAATTAGTTTCTTCATTTTCGATGAGTCCATTAATTTTAAAAACCAAATGTATTGAAAAAGATTCTGCTAAATTTAGCGCATGTAATTAATCGAAAAAAACCAATCCTATGGTGATTATCCTGAAAGCCGTTCTCGGCATCATGTCGGCAATGTTTGGCGCCTATTATCTGAGAGATGTATATAAAAATCAACATACATTTTCTGATAAGCCCTGGCCAGGACTGGCAGTCACCGGTTTTTTCACAAATTTTCTGGACACTTTGGGTATTGGGAGTTTTGCCCAGCAGACAGCAATATTCAAAATTTTCAGACTGGTGGACGACCGCCTGATTCCAGGCACCATGAACGTAGGAAATACACTGGCAACGGTTACGCAGGCTTTCATTTTTATGACCGCTGTAAAAGTTGATCCTGTAACGCTTGTATCCATGTCGGTTGCGGCTCCGTTGGGTGCTGTGCTGGGGGCAGGTGTGGTCGCAAAAATGGCGCGACGGAAGATTCAACTGGGCATGGGGATCGGACTGCTCGCAGTGGCGGTTACCATACTGGCCGGATTGCTTAAGCTGATGCCGATGGGTGGAATGGAAATCGGCCTTACCGGCTGGAAACTGGCAGCCATAATCGTCATGTGTTTTGTTTTTGGTGCCATGC
>CAILAQ010000017.1 GCA_903832165.1 uncultured Bacteroidota bacterium
ATACAGCAATAAGAGGGAACTTATTTACGGTGGTAAAGAGGTCATCGGCATCTATCTGGGACGATTTGCCCCCTCTCTCTTAAATCTTTATTTGCATACGATGCATAAAAGAAACTCCTTTGCCGACTAAATACTGCCTACTGCCTGCTGCCTACTGCCTGCTGTTATCTTTCCTTCGTAACGATCTCCTGCCCAATCGCAATCGCTTTCTTGTTGAGCTCAAGCAAATGACTATATCGGGCAGGAATCGACTTTTCCAACCCTTTATAAACATTTTCAATCTGCACAATTGGCTTGATTTTCAGATATCCGCCCATAACAATCATATTAAACGCCTTGGTTGACTCCATCTTTGCAGAAGCATCAGCGGCATCCACGCGATAAATATGAATATCAGTACGTTCAGGCATCCTGATAAGTCCATTTTTATCATATAATAATACTCCCCCCGGCTTAACGGAGTCTTCGAATTTATCCAGGGATTGCTGATTCAACAAAATCGCAGTATCATAAACATGCAGAATCGGTGAACTGATTCGCTCATCACTGAGAATTACAGTAACATTTGCGGTACCTCCCCTCATTTCAGGGCCATACGACGGGAACCAGCTAACCTCCTGATTTTGCATGATGGCTGAATAAGCAAGAATTTTACCCATGGATAGAACTCCCTGGCCGCCAAAACCGGCTATGATAATCTCTTCGGTCATGATCTTTGTTTTTTATTGATTATTAACCAGTTTACCATCAACCTTGATATCGCCCAGCGGGTAAAACGGAAACATATTGTCAACCATCCATTCATTAGATGCCACCGGTTCCATTTTCCAGCCGGAATTGCAGTTTGAAACAATCTCAACAAGGGAAAGTCCCTTATTTTCTTTCTGGGATTCAAATGCAGCACGGATGGCTTTTTTAGCGCGCCGAACATTCCTTGGTGAATGAACCGACTGACGGGTAACATAGCAGGTTCCGGGAAGCTGAGCCAGTAATTCAGTCATCTTCAGTGGATTTCCCATGGATTTCAGATCACGGCCGTAGGGACTCGTGGAAGTCTTCATGCCCGGAAGAGTTGTTGGAGCCATCTGACCTCCGGTCATACCATAAATCCCGTTATTGATGAAAATGATAGTGATATTCTCACCCCTGTTGGCGGCGTGAATGGTTTCTGCAGTACCAATAGCAGCCAGGTCACCATCTCCCTGATAGGTATAAACAAATTTCTCAGGCCAGCAGCGCTTGATCCCGGTTGCAACAGCCGGAGCACGTCCATGCGAAGCACCAACCATATCCACATTCATGAAATCATAAGCCAGTACGGAGCAACCTACCGGAGCCACACCAATAGTTTCAGATTGTATCCCCATCTCTTCTATGACTTCCATAAGAATACGGTGAGCCGTTCCATGACCGCAACCCGGGCAATAGCTCAGTGGCTTATCGGTCATCAGCGAAGTCTTTTGATAAACCAGATTTTCCGGTTTGATGATATCTTTAATATCCATAACTATTTCGCAATAAGGAGTTTCTTCAAATTTTCCAGTACTTGTTCGGGAGTCGGGATCATACCACCCATTCGACCATAATGTTCAATATGAACACCACTTCCCACCGATAGACGTACATCCTCAACCATTTGGCCTGCACTTTGCTCAACACTGAGAATACCTTTCATTCTGGATGCCAGTTCAGCCAGTGGCTTCGCCGGGAAAGGCCATAAAGTAATCGGCCTTAGCAAACCGATCTTTATACCCTCGCTTCGTCCGATCTTAATAGCCTTCTGGCAGATTCTTGCTGAAGACCCATAAGCAACAAAAAGATAATCAGCGTCTTCGGTATCAAATAGTTCATAACGCACTTCCGCTTCCTTGCATTGGCGGTATTTTTCCTGCAAATGAAGATTATGAATCTCTTGCATCGACGCATCAAGGTCAAGGGAGGTGACGATATTACGTTCCTGTCCGTCGGGTTTTCCGGTAAGCGTCCAGCTCCTGTCAAAATGCGTTGTTCTGGGCAGCTGCTCGCAAAGCTCCACTTTTTCCATCATCTGACCAATCAGGCCATCGGATAACATCAGCACAGGATTGCGGTATTTGAATGCCAGATCGAAACCAAGAAAAGCAAAATCAAACATTTCCTGAACAGAGGAAGGAGCTAATACAATTAAATTATAGTCACCATGCCCACCCCCCTTTACCGACTGAAAATAATCGGCCTGAGAGGGCTGTATGGTACCAAGTCCCGGGCCTCCGCGTGCAACATTAAGCAACAGGCATGGCAATTCGGCTCCGGCAAGGTAAGAAATCCCTTCCTGCATAAGGCTCATCCCCGGACTGGAAGAACTGGTCATGACTTTTTTACCCGTACTCGCTGCGCCATAAACCATATTGATAGCTGCAACTTCACTCTCTGCCTGAAGAACCACCATACCGGTGCGTTTTTCCGGCTGTTCGGCCATCAGGTATTCCATCACCTCCGACTGCGGAGTGATCGGATAACCAAAATAGCCATCAGCACCGGCACGAATAGCACCTTCCGCTACCGCCTCGTTGCCTTTCATCAGTCGTAATTCCTTCATTATCCAGTAATTTTATGTTTAATCGGACAATTTTACTTTATACACTGTAATGACTCCATCAGGACAAACCACTGCACAGTTAGCACATCCGACACAAGCGTCCTGGTGCTCCTGATATGCGTAATGATAACCTTTGTGATTAACCTCATTAGTCATGGCGATCACATCGTTTGGACAAGCTACTCTGCAAACTTCACAGCCTTTGCATTTCTCAAGATCCACCACAATTGCCCCTTTCATTTTTGCCATATCATATAATTTTATTTCGGGAAATCTTTATGAAATTTTTTCAGCCTTTCTTCCAGGACCGGATAAAGAGAAGGATGTATCTGTGCAACACATGCCCTGAGCCCTTCATTTCTGGTACTTCCGGTTATGGCCAGAGAAATTGCGCTGATACCATAATAAAGTAAATCTTCCAGCAACTCCGATCCGGTAAGTCCGGGATAAGAAATTGTAAAATAGAAACCATCAGCAATGGGTTCATCAATATCAGTATCGTAAACAACCTTGAATCCGTTGGCCAGGAATATTTTCTTCAGTGCCTCTGCTCTTCTGCCATATTCTTTAACCATTTCAACAAAATTGAACTCACCATCATTGGCTGCTTTCAACATAGCAGCAAGTCCATATTGGGCCGAGTGACAAACGCCGGAAGACAAGGCATATAAAGCGCCATATATCATGGAATAGCCAAATTGATCAGATGTATAATATCTCTTCAGATCCGGATAAACGCGATTGAACAATTTATC
>CAILAQ010000018.1 GCA_903832165.1 uncultured Bacteroidota bacterium
GGCAGTTGGCAGTTGGCAGTCGGCAGTTGGCAGTCGGCAGAAAGAGAAGGCTCAAGGCACAAGGCTCATGGCTCAGGTAAAGCTTTAATTATCAAGAGAAAAGTGCACTTCTGACCCTCGTCAGAGTTGTCATTCCCGCGAAGGCGGGAACCCCGTCCCAAACCACGGCACAATGCAGCAGCTACTGCCGACTGCCTACTGAAGACTCCCCTACTTACCTGACCTTCAGCTCCGTCCAGGCTCTGACAAATTCTTTATTGAAATCCCCGAAATCAGCTACTACCTCCAATTTTGAAAAATCCCTGATTACCGGAAAGATGATTTCATTGTCACGTATGGAAGGTTCGAGCAGCCGCCGGGCTGAATCGTTTGGCATACCGTATAAGATTTCCCTCATATTTCGGGCACTGTTTACCGGATTAATTATAAAGTTGATAAAGAGCTCTGCGTTTTTCTTGTTGACAGCGGTTGTTGGTATGCACATATTATCTGTCCAGTACTGAACTCCCTCTTTGGGTAAGCCCAGCTTAAATTTAGGGTTGCTGGCAACTAATCTGGCAATCTGGCCTGTCCATGCCTGTGCAATCAAAAGGTCACCGGCCGCCATGAACTGGGGAATACTATTTGATTCGTACTTTTTCAGCAGGGGCTTTTGCAGGATAAGCAGATCGCGGGCCTTGTTCAGCTTGGCTGTGTCCTTGTCCATTTTCAGGCCGAGAACTTTGTAGGCTGAAAAGAATACCTCCCGCATATCATCTACCATGGAGATTTTTCCCTTGTATTTGGGATCCCACATTACCTTCCACGAGTTGATGGAATCGTGTATCAGATCGCTGTTGTAAACTAGTGCTGAAAAGCCGTACGAGTATGGGATAAAGTAGGTGCCTGTTGTATCGTAAGGCATTTTTTTGAAACCGGGCATAATGAAAGAATAATTGGGGATCGACGAAAAATCAATCGGCGTAATCAGACCTTTATCTTTCAATATCTTAACCATATAACCTGCAGGAACTATCAGGTCGTAACCTGCCACGCCCATCTGCAGGCGGGTTAAAAGTTCCTCGTTTTCATTATAATAATCGATGGTGACCTTGATTCCCGTTTGCGCCTCGAATTCTTTTACCAGGCTATCGCTGATATAGTTTGAATAATTGTATAGGTGGAGGCTCTTCCCGCTTTTTGAGAAGAAGGGGGAAATAACCAGAAAACTAATGATGATCACAAAAAAGCCACCCAGTCCCAACTTGAATTTGCGGCCGATCTTTTCGCTTTTCTGTAAACGGTTGGAGGTATAAAGAGCCACTACCGTAAATACAATAAGTATAGTGGAAATGGCATTGATAGCCGGGGTAATTCCAAATTTTATGAGTGAATATATCTTGAGAGGCAATGTTGATGCACCCACTCCGGCAGTAAAAAAAGTAACTATGAAATCGTCGATACTGAGGGTAAAGGCAAACAATGCTCCTGAAACTACTCCCGGTGATATATTAGGCAGGATAACCTTCATGAAAGTATGCCAGCGGCCGGCTCCAAGATCAAGACTGGCTTCTTCCAGTGAGTCCGGCAGGTTGATGACTTTGGTGAGAATGATCATGGTGACAAAAGGAAAGCTGAAAGTAATATGCGCACAAATTACCGACAGGATGCCCAATGGAAACTTTATCAGCATAAACAAGGCCAACAGTGATACCCCGAAAATAATTTCAGGGAGAATTACTGGTACATAAAGCAGGTTTTGAAACAGGTCCTTCCCCCGGAAATTATGCTTTCCGAGCAGGATGGCTCCAACAGTACCCAGGATAGTCGTTACCAGGGTACTTACAATGGCTATGATCAGCGAATTCTTTACCGATAGCCAGAGGCCGGCATCTGCGAAAACCCTTTTATACCAGATAAGTGAAAAGCCCGTCCATTGGCTGGCATTTCTCGATTCATTGAATGAATAGATGATCAGAATAACCAAGGGTACTAATAAAAAGGCAATTCCGAAATAAGTGATGACTTTAAGAATTTTTCCCTGACCGATTCCAAGATCATTGCCTCTTGCAAGATTTCCAGCCATAGTTTAAAAATTAACCATGTTTTTTGATTTTGTCGGATCAAAGTACCGTATATATAAAGAGATGAATATCATCACAATAAACATTAAAACGGCAGATAATGCAGATCCGAATGGCCAGTCGCGGGCCTGGAGGTATTGTGATGTTATCACATTACCGATCATAGTATTGCCTGTTCCGCCGAGAAATTCCGGTATAATAAAATTCCCGAGAGTTGGGATAAACGTAAAAATGATTCCAGCTACGGCGCCCGGTATTGAGTAAGGCAAGGTTATTCTCATAAATGTCTGCCTGTGATTGGCGCCAAGATCAAGGGAAGCCTCAAGCATCGAAACATCCATTCTGTCGAGCGAAGAGAAAATCGGAAGGATCATGAAAGGCAGATTCCAGTATACGAAACCGACATACATGCCAAATGAATTATTGATCAGCTTCAGCGGTTCATGAATGATTCCGATTTGCATAAGGGCCGAATTTACCAACCCATTATCTCCGAGAATAGTCATGATTGAGTACATCCGGATCAGGAAATTCGTCCAGAAAGGCAGAATGATCAGAAACATGACGATCATTTTTGTGCGGTCCGATGCAAAAGCCATATAATAGGCTATCGGATAGGCAATGGCGATAGTGAGCACGGTTGCCCCAAGTGCATAAAGGAAGGATTTCAGAAAGATACCCAGGTACATGCCCGACAACGCCTCTTTATAGAACTGGAGCGTAAATCCGTGGGAAGGTCCGGCGCTGACTCCGCCTATGCCGAAGCTATAGCCAATGACAATGGCCATTGGAATAATAAAAAAAATCAGCAGCCAGAATAATGGCGGTGCCATTAAGATCTGATGCGTTTTGAGTTTAGGAAACATGGATTAACTCCCCCGAAGTTTTGCTCCAAATCACATTTACCCGTTCACCGATATCATAAAACTCGTTTGATAATTGGAGCAAATAGTTTTGACAGATTACTGAAATCATCTTATTATCAGATAATTCAATTACGAATTTTGTAATTTCCCCCAAATAATTTTTTGTTCGGATAATTCCGCTCAGGCAATTTTCATAGTCGGTGGATTCCAGCAGGCTTAGTTTTATCCTTTCGGGCCTGATACAATAGAGAACTTTTGTCCCCACCTTTTGAATCTGATTATAGGATAAGGAAATCTGGCCCATGCCCGGAATTTCCAGCCGCGTAATCTGCTCATCGGATTGGCTGACGGTGCATTCAAAGAAATTCATACTTCCGATAAAATCGGCAACGAAATGGGTTAACGGGCGTTCATAAATCTCTTTTGGTTTATCGCAATGTTCGATGAGGCCGTCCTTCATTACAGCGATTCTATCGGCCAGGGCGAGTGCTTCAGTCTGATTATGGGTGACGAAGACAAAGGTGATTCCTACTTTTTTCTGAAGATCAGAAAGCTCATTACGCGTTTGTTCCGATATTTTTTTGTCGAGCGCACTCAATGGCTCATCCAACAGCAGAATTTGAGGCTGATTAATCAGGGCCCGGGCCAGGGCTACCCGTTGCTGCTGTCCGCCCGATAAATTCGCGGGCATTCGTTTTTCGAAACCTCCAAGACCGACGAGCCGAATGACCTCCTCTGTTCTGGCCTCCATTTCCGGTTTGGGCAATTTTTTAAGCTTGAGGCCATACGTGATATTATCAAGCACGCTGAAATTCGGGAAAAGAGCGTAATTCTGAAAAACCGTATTGACGTCTCTTTTATTTGGCGAGTCGTTGGTGATATCCTTTCCACCAAGTAAAATCTGGCCTCCGCTAACTTTTTCGAAACCGGCAATCATCCGCAGGATTGTTGTTTTACCGCATCCGCTGGGGCCCAGCAAGCAAAAGAACTCTCCTTTTCCTATGGTCAGATCAACTTGTTTTACCGCTTTAACTGAACCGTAGGCCTTGGAAATATTTTTCAATTCAAGCATTGACAGGTAATTGTAATTATCTTACAATCTACCTATTATTTGCGAAAATTTCGATTAGCCGGCGACGAGATCTAACGCTTTCAGATAAACAATATTATTCTCGAGGTGTACATGCACGTGGAGGTCATCTTCGAATTCCTGAAGCAGCTTATAGGTGACCGCGTAGGTATTGCATCCATCTGCGGGTACGCGATAATGATTGCTTAATTCGCTGATGCTGTCCATGGCACCGCCGGCAAATTCATGTTCGCCTGACATGCGGGTAATTTCAGAAACGATTGTGGCTTTATGCTCATCCGAAGCCCCGGCAAGAACTGCCTTGATAGCCGGAAAAAGGACCTCTTCCTCATTCTTCAGATGCTGCAGCAATTCCTCGTTTATTTTCGTAAAAAGTCTTGAAATCTCTACCAGTTCAGGATGATGCTCCCCATGCACCGAGGCTATCTTTCCGGTATAAAATACCAGGCTGGGCAGATTCTTGAGAACAAACTTATGATGAGTATTCATAATGTAATCACAGAGGAAACCCAGTTCCCAATCCTTGAAATTCTGCGACTGATTAACCGGTTCAGACGTAACCTCCATCAATTCCTTTTCGATGGTTGCCGGATTGATGCCCTTCTCTTCGCATGATTCGGTCAGGCCCTTTTTACCTCCGCAGCAAAAATCGATACCTGCATTCTTAAATACCTCAGCTGCCCTGAAATCGTTTGCCACAATTTCACCAACTGATAATCCGCTTAAATCTTTGGATGACATAAATTTCGTATTAAATCTTCTGTAAAGATAAAAAACAATATTTTTAAAGACAACTTTATCTTTAATTAATTAAGTGATATAGTACCGAGGTCGGTGGTACTGCCGATAGTCACAGAGATGTCAGTAAGATTTTTCGGGCTTCCGGGTAGTGAGTGAATAATGCTGATTGCATAAGTTCCGGCCGGCAGTCCCCGTAAAATAAAATCCCCACCTGAATTTACTGAAGCTGAATAGGTTTCAGAACCCAGGGTAACCTCCACATTTGCAACAGTTCCGGCTGGTGAGATTTTCCCCCGGATAGCACCGCTGACCGCAGTATCGATGACCCTGATTACGGGCTTAAGCTTATATTTGCCATTCCCCAGCTCTATGATAGAATTACGGGCATCAAAATCAAGCAGAAAATTATAGGTAACACCGGCCTCCAGAACTTGTTGCACCTGAATTTTCAATCCGGTCTGATCAGCGCTGGGGGTACTCAGATCGTATATTTTTCCATCCAGCACAATTGTATTTTTTACGCCGAGGACAAGCCTGATTTGCTCGACGGTTGTCGGTGTCATGAGCACGGTTCCGAGCAGGGTATCCAAACCGTTGGAGAAATCGAGAAGGTTATAGATTCCCGGCTTTACCATTATACTGTAAGTGCTCATGGTAAAAGGAGGGCCAGAAACTTCTACGCGAAGAATATCGACATTAACGGCTGAGTATGGTCCCGGAGCGTCGGTCATCCTGACATTTACCGTGCATTTGCTACTATCTTTCTTGCAGGAATAAATCCCAGCAACAAGCAGAACAAACGCTGCTGCAAAAACAAGCTTTTTCATAATCATTCTTTTTTTGTGATTTCTTTTACCGAGGTACGGAGCTTCATCGCCTTATTCAGAAGATCGAACCAAAATGGGGCACCGAGTGAGATTGCGACGGCGGTGATGAGGAATCCGAAGAAATGGTACCACGCCAGCCGGAGAAGGTAAGCCAGTTTTTCCCCAAAATCAAAAGTGATTTTACCGCTGAATATTTTAAGATCGGTAGTGGAAAGGCAGTTAGGATCGAGTTCCGGGGAATAGGTTTTCTCCTTTGTTTTAGGATCCATGGTTACGGTGACTTTATCGGGTAGCCAGCCACCGAGTCCGAGAATAGTATTTGCGCTTACCATGTCGGAAGTCAGTCTCTTTTGAGTTTCAGTAAGTGAAGTATCTGCACCTGCAGGGTTTGCCTTAACATAAGCATCCGATAACAAAACCATTTTCTCTCTGGCATCCTTATCAACCGAGAGTTTCCGGACAATAGTGAATGTATCGGCATAAAAAACCCAGGCGAGGCAAAATCCGAGGATCAGCAGAACAAGTTGAATTTTGCGTTTATATAGTTCAGAAGCACGCTCCATGCTGCGATTAAACCAATCTTCGGTGAGTTGTCTGAATTTCAGAACATCTCCCTGAGCCTGTTCCCAAAGTCCAAGGAGATAGGCTGCTGATTCCGGCTCCAGGGCTCCGGGCATAGCGGCGGAACCATTGCATCCGGTGGTCTGAGCACTGACTTTCAGAACTGCACTGATTTTTTCGCCGGTTACCGGACCGTCGCCCGACAATACTTCTGAGAGCACTTTTGAGAAGGTCGCAGCCTTGATAAAGGAAGGTTTGGGGAATAACCGGGTGCCTCCGATGGACTTTATATCCGGATGATTGTAGAAATTTTCAATTACCTCATTGTTAGGACTTTTCAACATCCGACTGATCGCTGCCATCAGGTTTCGTGCCCTCAGGCCGAGGAGTGTAGCGATCATTTCCGACAGTACGGTTGCTAAAAGACTATATAACAGATAAATGAATATCAGGCCGATGACAACCTGGAGCGCAACAGAGTTAAACATAGGAGAAGGGATTAAATTACTTTACCTGCACCAATTTCGTCTGTCCGTTTGAAATAATGATTTCGTAGAGTTCAAAGGCCGGCTGACCGGGTACGGTATCTGTTTTACTATTGACGATACCGGCAACAGTGGCAGTTGATTTGGTGAGCAGGTCGGTCACCTTGCCGAGGAGATCCGGGATCTTGGAATCAGTGGTTAAACCATAGGAGGTAAGTACACCGTTATTGAGTTCCAGTTTGAGTGCCGAGGAGCCGATACCAGGTTTTATTCTGATATACTGAGGATCTGACAGATCCGGAAGATAGATGATACTGGTTTTGAGGCTCACTGTTTTTGTGCCCTGATATTCCACCAGAAGATAGGGTTTCGGAGCATAGACTTTAAGTCCCGTTTCATTTTTCAGGTTGGAATCCTGATAGAATTTTACGGTAGCGCAACTGGTCATCAGCATAACAAATCCGGTTACCAGCAGGAGGCCAGGAATTTTGGTTGTGTTCATCAGCTATTAATATGGTAAGTTTGAATCAATCCGTCCAGGAATCGGTTTGTCTCCTCCTTAACCACCTTTCTGGCCGGATGAGCGTCAAACCATTCAATAGTTTGTCTGATGCCTTCTTCGAATGGTTTAGTTGCGATGAATCCAGGAACAAGCCGTTTGATTTTCGAGTTATCAAAAATCGCACAGTGGGATTTATCGCCCAGCAGGGTACCCCTTACTGAAGGGTAATTATGTTTATCGGCATAGTCGGCTATAGCTTCCGACGAAATATGCACAATCCGGGCCACGCCATTAGCGGCATGGGCCACAGCTTCGTAGATCCGGTTCCAGGTGAGCGCTTCATCCGAAGTAATATGAAAGGCTTCCCCGATCGCGTTCATGTTATTCATCAGTCCATAAAATCCACGGGCAAAGTCGGAGGCATGAGTGATGGTCCACAAAGAGGTACCATCACCGTGCACGACGATTGGCAGGCCTTTCCGCATGCGGTCGATGACGGTAAACTCCTCCCAGCCGCCCAATGAAAGCGGGATCACGGAGTAGTAGGTAAATGAAGGCCGAACGATGGTCATTGGAAATCCACTCTCACGATAAAGCTTAACGAGCAGGTCCTCGCAGGCAATTTTGTTAAGGGAGTAGTCCCAAACGGGATTTCTCAGCGGTGTTGATTCGGTGATTACCGGATTGGTGGGTGGTTTCTGGTATGCCGAAGCAGAGCTGATAAAAATATACTGGCGGGCGGACTCCCGGAACAATTCATAATCACGTTGGATATCCTCCGGGGTGAAGGCGATCCAGTTCACCACGACGTCCCATTTATGGTTTCTCAGCGCCTTATCAACCTCGATGCGGTTATTGATATCGGCAGATAAATTTTTTACACCGGGAATAGCGGGTCGGTTACCACGGTTCAGGTGATACAGATCGACGCCCTTCTCTACGGCCAGCAGGCTGAGTGGGGTGCTTATGTTGCCGGTACCGCCAATAAATAATACTTTCATACTTAATCAGGTGAGGAGTTAAATAGGTGAGGAGGTTATTTTGAAACTCTGAAACTCTGAAACTCTGAAACTCTGAAACTCTGAAACTCTGAAACTCTGAAACTTTGAAACTAAAAAGGGAGGGTGGCGGGTGGTGAAGCATCGGCAACTTTGAGTACTTCGAACACCACGAAGTTGCTCATACCACGCCAGGGCAGAGCGTGCAGATACTCTTTATACCTTAGTTCCACGGTTTTGCCGCTGCAACGTTCGAGTACTGCACCGATACTGTCATTTGCGACGCTGAAGTCGAACTCATTGCTTTGCAATCCACCGGGGGCGGGAGTTTTAAAGCCGGCCTGAATGAGCCGTCCTTCCCAGGTTTTGAATACGTAACCCTTTTTAACTATAAAATTAAGGTTCCCGGCTTTCACTCCTTCGCCAAAAACAAAATAGAATCGCCACCACAGGAAGAGGCCAAGCAGGATTATGATAACCGGGATACCGATTTTAAGAATTCGTTTCATGAAGGGTACTTGTTATACCGTCAGCTATTTCCTGGCCGAGGCCGATGATTTTGCCCATTTGGCGATCAGTGCCTTCTGTCTGGCTGTCAGGGCAAGGTCGGGGTTGTTTTCAACGAACATTGCCGGAGGCATTTTGTCCCTGGAAACCTCTGAACCGATCTCTTTGACTTTATTCAACTGTCTGGCACGATCATACGTGGTCCATTGCGACAGGTTGAGGGCCCTCTTCGCCTTTCCGCTATCGGAATGGCAGGGCATGCATGATGCGGTTAAAGCCTTATTCACCTTGCGGGGAATTACAATTGATTTGCCAGGTTTTACCGTTTGCTGAGCGATAGTCACAGGACTGGTCAGGATCATTCCGGCGCAGATCATGAGAATTGATGCCGGGGTCAGGAACAAATGGAGTTTTTTCATAAAAGGCACTGATTATTTATGTTTTCGTGTAGGTATAATATAGATCGGTATAGTTGAATGATTCAGGATTTTTTCTGTCACGCTGCCCATGACGATTTTTTCCAGCCATTTCCGGCTGTGAGATCCGAGGACAATTAGCCCAGCGTGGGTTTCCTGAGCAGTTTTGAGGATTGCATCAGCGAA
>CAILAQ010000019.1 GCA_903832165.1 uncultured Bacteroidota bacterium
CGGTTCGGGCAAGAGCAGTTCTGCAGCAAGTTTTGCAGTTTCGGCTTGCGAACGCGGTGAGAAAGTCCTGTATTTTGCACTGGAGGAATCTCCAAACCAGATCATTCGCAATATGCTTTCCATCGGGATCGATTTTGAAACCTGGGTAAAAAAAGGATTGCTGCTTTTTCACTCCATCCGGCCAACCTTTTGCGGTTTAGAGATGCATCTTGCTACCATGTTCAGGGCAGTGAAGGATTTTAACCCGAAATCGGTTATTCTTGACCCGATCAACAGTTTTATAATTGGCACCAACGAAATGGAAGCCAAATTGATGATGATCCGCTTGATCGACTATTTAAAATTACATCAAATCACCGGTTTCTTTACCAGCCTGACCAATATGCAATCCAATATAGAGCAGACTGATCTTGGCGTTTCGTCGTTGATTGATACCTGGTTGCTGCTGCGCGATATTGAACTTGGAGGCGAACGTAACCGGGGATTGTATATCCTGAAATCGAGGGGAATGAAGCACTCCAATCAAATCCGCGAGTTTCTGCTAACCGATCACGGAGTAGAATTGATGGATGTGTATGTCGGTCCTGAGGGAGTTTTAACAGGCTCGGCAAGGTCATCACAGGAGTCGAAAGAAAGTGCACTAAAATTATACAGTAAGCTGGAGATCCAGCGGAAACAACTTGAAATGGAACGCAAGCGCAAAGCGATGCTGGCACAGATCGAACTGATCAAATTGGAATTTGAAAAAGATGAGGCCGAGGCGCTCAAAATTATCACCACAGAACAGGCAAGAACTTTGCGTTTGGCCGAAGACCGCGAAGAAATGGGAAGAAACCGGCAGGCCGATGCCCCGAATAAAGAATCAATAGAAGTAAAACCATAAAATCCGGATTGATGAACTCAAACACTAAAACATCTGAAAAAAACCTACCCGTAAAATCAACAGGTGATGAATGGGTTCTGAGATTGTATGTGGCCGGGCAAACGCCAAAATCAATCTCGGCGTTCAAAAACCTGAAAGCAATTTGCGAAGACAAACTGGATGGCAAGTATGAGATTGAGGTGATCGACCTGCTAGTAAATCCTCAACTTGCCGGCGATGATCAGATTTTTGCTGTACCAACCCTGGTCAGAAAACTACCTATACCTGTCCGGAAAATAATTGGCGACCTTTCGGATACTGAACGCGTGCTGGTAGGTCTTGATTTATTTCAAAGGAGTATTTCAAACGAATTAACAAGCAATCCAAATGAAACAAACAGACAGCAATAAAGAATTGTCTAACCAGGCTTTCGAATTGGCGGCATCGGGCACCGAACAGAATTACCTTCTGCGATTATACATTGCCGGATCAACACCGCAATCGAACCGTGCAGTAGCAAACATAAAAGTTATTTGCGAAGAACATTTAAAAGGGCTGTATGAGCTGGAAGTAATTGACCTTTACGAAAAACCGTATCTGGCTGCCGGAGAACAGATTCTTGCCGCTCCAACGCTCATCAAGCAGTTGCCGCTTCCCCTGCGACGGATCATCGGCGATATGTCGGATACCGATCGTGTGCTGGTGGGACTCGATTTGCGAAGGGCAAATCAAAAATAAAGGATTTTCATATCCAATAAAAGATAGTATGATGGCAAATAAATCTGTATCTGAAGCAGAAGACCAACTTCGGTCAGAAAACGAGGAATTACAACAGCGTTTGGCCGAAGCTGAAGAAACACTTTACGCCATCCGTAATGGCGAAGTGGATGCAATTGTCGTTTCAGGCGCCGAAGGTACACGGATATTTTCACTCACCTCGGCCGAAACGCCTTACCGTATTATGGTGGAAGAGATGCACGAAGGCGCAGCAACACTCATGGCCGATACGACGATCATATACTGCAACAGTAGGTTCGCAGAATTGCTAGCTCGTCCTGCCGAACAAATCATAGGAGCCCGATTCAGTCAGATTATTGGTGAAAATGAGAAATCCGCTTTCACGAGGCTGTTCAATGTCGGTTTGGCCGAAAAAAGCAGCGGAGAGATTACCTTTTTAAGCCCGGAAAATGAAGTCCGTTATTTCAAC
>CAILAQ010000020.1 GCA_903832165.1 uncultured Bacteroidota bacterium
ACGGTTTTTCTGAACAATTCGGAAACATACAGACGGTCATCATCATTGCTGAACATGGAAAGAATTGGCATATCGCTGTTTTCTTTCCATCGGCCTAACGTTTTTATAACCATAGATCCGATAAATTCCAGATCGTCATTCCAGTAAATGCTCTGTTCTTCCAAAACCTGCCTGAGATATTCATTTGGGATAATGAACTCGGCAACCATTCTGGAAATAAATTCTTTATCCTGAGTAAAGGAGTCATCAGGACTGGCCATATATTCCTGATATACCTCCCATTCCAGCAGATTCCTGTAAAGATTCTTTATCAGTTCTTCTTCATTTGACCAGGTGATCTTCCGGGTCTCCAGATATCGGCTGAACTTGCGATTGTCAGAAATATGGACGATAATCCGGTTGTCTATGAATCGGGTGTTCGGGTTTGCTTCCTCATCCGTTGGGAAATATTTCGACCGCGCAATATCAACGCGCTGGGTCATGTAATTGGAGATATCCACAAACAAAAGAAGGAGGAGATGGTATAGATCGTAGCTCTTTTCTATGCTGAAGATGAGTTCTTTCTCTGTATTGTGCAGGTTTTCATTTTCTGAAACCCTATATGCATAAAGGATCTGCAGGGCTTTGACTCGTAATAATCTTCGGCTGATCATTTGTTAAAAGAACTTTTTATGAGGTCAGCAAAGGTATGTTTTTTTTTCTATTTTTGGAGAGTTGCGATCAAAACGACACAGCAAACACAAACTGTTTTAAAATGGTGGATAAAGAAAAGCACGACAACATGGATCATCAGGACCGGGACGAAATCTATTCCAAAGTGATCCGGGCAGGAAAGCGTACCTACTTTTTTGATGTTAAGGCTACGCGCAGCGAGGATTATTATCTTACGATCACCGAAAGCAAGAAAGTTTTTGATGCTGATGGTAATTCCCATTATGAGAAGCACAAAATCTTTTTGTATAAGGAGGATTTTGACAAGTTTGCCCTGGGATTCGATGAGGCAATCGGATTTATTACCGACCTCAGACAGAACAGTGGATCTGAAGTGAATTTGGCTACTGAGCCTCAGGGTAGCTTCAAAAGTGTTGAATTTGAGGATCTTGAAGATTCAAAGCAGTAATTTTAAGGCCGGTCGACCGGCCTTTTGTTTTAATTATTAATGTGTGAATGAACAGGAGGAAGTATGGAATTAGTTGTAAAAGAGGTGGTAACGAAAAGTGACTTTAAAAAGTTTCTTTATCTGTCGGCTAAGATTCATAAGGGTCATGCCAATTGGATTCCACCAATTTATATGGACGAAAAGGAATTTTTTGATCCGTTGAAGAACAAGTCTTTCGGTTACTGTTCGCACATAAAATTACTTGCCTGGCGTGGAAATGAGGCAGTTGGCCGGGTGATGGGTCTGATAAACCATCGGTACAACGAAGTCAAAAATGAAAACAATGCCCGCTTCAGTTATCTCGAAACCTATGATGATCAGGAAGTCGTTCACGCATTAATAACCCGGATTGAAGAATGGGCCCGTGAAAAGGGAAGCGAAAAGTTGGTTGGCCCGCTGGGTTTTTCTGATAAAGAACCCCAGGGCTACCTGATTGACGGCTTTGATGAGCCGATTGTGATTGCAGCCAACTGCAATTTCAGATATCAGACTGAATTGATTCGCAAGGAAGGGTATGTGCCTGAGATAAACCTGGTAAGTTATATAATTCCAATTCCCCGGGAAATTCAGCCTATATACCAGCGGGTATTGCCGCGGCTCGAAAAAATGAATTCCGAATTCAAACTGGTTGAATTCAATTCGCGCTGGAAGTTGCGGAAGTATATCCGGCCGGTCTTGCACCTTACCAACCGGACTTTTAAGGTAATCTACGGCTCGATGCCTTATGAAGAAAAAGAAATGGATGATTTTGCCAACAGGTTCATCTGGCTTCTGAATCCGAAATTTGTTAAAGTTATAGAAAACAGGGCTGGCGAAGTAATCGCCTATACGGTTGTTATGCCGGACATCAGTAAGGGAATCCAGAAATGCAGGGGTGAAATTCTTCCCTTCGGATTATTTTCCATACTGTGGTCGGGTAGAAAATCGCATCGTCTTGTCGCATTGCTCGGTGCTATCGAAGAACCATACCGGGGCAGGGGATTAGACGTTCTGATGGCTCTCAAGATTATGGAATCAGGCCGGCAGGAGGGCAAAACAGAAATCGACGGTCATCTGGTGTTGGAATCAAACAAGGCCATGCGGGGCGAATATGAACATATTGGCGGTAAGATCTATAAGAGATATGCCATTTTTTCTAAAGGTTTGAAATAGAATTCGTTAATTCC
>CAILAQ010000021.1 GCA_903832165.1 uncultured Bacteroidota bacterium
CGGTATCGGCATTCCCGAAAGTGAGCAGGAGCATATTTTCAGCTCTTTTTTCCGTGGCTCGAGAGCGATCAGCGAAATCATCGGAGGAACCGGTCTGGGCCTGAATATTGCCAAGCGGCTAATTGATCTCATCGGTGGCAAGATCAGCTTCACTTCTGTTCCTGACAAGGGTTCACGTTTCTTTTTCACCATTCCTCTGGTATTTCCATCGCCCGCCATATCGGACCAAACGAATCATCACCGGACAAAAAGAGACCTGAAGGATTGTTCCATTCTTATTGCAGAGGATGAGACAGACAGCTTTCTTTACCTTAATGTGCTTTTAAGGGATAAGGTCAACCTGGTTGACCGTGCAAGGAATGGGCAGGAAGCGATCGACAGGATCTCCGAAAAGAAATACGATCTGGTGTTTATGGATCTGAAGATGCCAATAATGGGCGGAATTGAAGCAGTTTGCAAACTCAGGGAAAAGAGTTTGAAATTACCCATCATTGCCCAGACAGCCTATGCCACTTTTGAAGAAAAGGAGAGAGCAATGACGGCCGGTTGCGACGATTACCTAACGAAACCGATCCGCAAGGAAGACTTGTTCGGTATGATTGACAAGCACTACGTTAACCCGGGATAGGTATCGGGTATCGGGGATGGGGGTGAGGTGGATTTTTAGCAGGAATGACACAAGGGATAATTGAAGTTGAAAGGTTGAGATTCGAATTCAGAATTCCGAATGCCGAATGCCGATGTAAAAGATTCAGGGCACCATGAAGGAGCGTATCAATAGCCAGGGGTTTTAACCCCGGGTACCAGGCTAACCAACAATCTCTTAGCCACTTACTCCTTGATTCTTGATTCTTTTTACTGATTTTTGCCCGCTGCCCTCTGCCTTCTGCCCTACTTTGTCCATCCATACATAAGATTGCGTACTTTACCATCGAATTTTATACTAAAAATCAGATGGTCCTAAGGAAAACTGCAGGAATCCTCGCAATTTGCATACCTCTCATCACTCTGACCGGATTACCGGAGGAGGTCACAAAAGGAAATGAAACGATCTGGCAAAAAAAAGCCGGCGATATAAAGCTTAACTGGGAAAGTCAGGTTTTTCATTTGGGGAACGGGTATTTTGGTGTTTCAAGCTATGGCGGTGTAAAACAGGAAACACTCACATTGAGTGAAAAAACTTTCTGGACCGGGGGACCGGGGGACAGAACCAATTATAATTTCGGAATTGTACCGGTGAAGAATCCGGCTGCGCTTCCGGAGATTAAAAAATTAACTTCAGAAGGCAGGATTGCGGAGGCGGACCAATTAGTTGCCAAATATTTAGTCAATGATACCTGGACCGGATTAGGCGGACTTTCAACAATCGGAAGTTTAAAGCTCGACTTTAACGGACACGAAGGGGAAGTCAGGGATTACGAACGGTTACTTAATCTGAAAAACTCCACGCTGACCATAAAATACAATGTTGATGGGGTGAATTACGTGCGGGAATATTTCTGCAGTTACCCCCACCGGGTGATGGCCATCCGGATCACTGCAGACAAGCCGAAAGCCCTCAGTTTCAGTTTAGGATTAAACCTCATGCATAAGAAGAGGAATCCTTTGAAAACCATAACACCTATTACCGGCATGTTTGAGGTTGCCGGTAATATTGACGACAACAACCGGCCTTACCGGGTAAAAATTAAGATTGAAAACAAAGGTGGTGAGTTAAGCAAAAATGATTCTTTGTTAATTGTGTCGGGCAGCAACGAGGTTACTATTTACTACACTGTTGCAACCAATTATTCACCGGAGCCTCCTCTTTTTAAAGGAGCCGACCCCGCGGGAATTACCGCTGACGTCATTTCCAGGGCCTCCTCCTCAGGATACAAATTGGTGCGCGAAAGGCATATAGCCGATTACCAGAAGCTATATAACCGTACCAGCATTCATTTGGAAAACCCTGCTGGTGAGCGCGCCTCGCTTCCGACGAACGAACGGCTGAAATATTATGTTCTTAACAATGACGACAAGGATCTGGGGCTAAAAGAGCTGGCCTTCAATTTCGGCAAATACATGCTGATCAGTGTATCCCGTGAAGGAACAATGGCAACCGGAAATCAGGGAATCTGGAATAACCGGTATGTGGCACACTGGAATGGCACTTATCAGCTGGATATGAATGTTACGCAGGCCTACATGTTTGGAAATGCGCTGAACCTTTCGGAATGTCAGGAGCCGTTTATTGAATACACAAAGATGCTATCGGTTGTCGGGACAAAGGCTGCTTCAGACTATTACGGAACAGGCGGCTGGACTTCATTTGTCATCAGCGATTTATGGGGTGGTATAGGAACGCTCCCACCGGCACCATTCATATCCAGCGGTTGGCTGTCACTGATTATGTGGGAACAATTTGCCTTTGCCCAGGATAAAAAATATCTGGAAAAGATATATCCGGTATTAAGAGGAGCCGCTCAATTCTATCTTGAAAATCTGATCGAATACAAGGACACGAAGAAACTGGTTTTCTGGGGAACATACAGTGCCGAGCACAGCACCTCACCCATTGGTATTACAACACCTAATTACCAGGACATTGCCTTTATCGGCGAAACATTTGAGAACACCATAAAAGCTGCTGAAATTCTGAATATTGACCAGAAATTCAGGGAAGAGCTTATGAATGCTAAAAATCGGTTAATGCCTTTTAAGGTGGGACGCTGGGGGCAGTTTCAGGAATGGGTGGAAGATGTAGACGATCCCAACTGTCAGCACCGTCACGTTTCGCAGCTTCTGGCCCTTCAGCCCTGCAAACAGATTAATCCCTATAAAGTGCCACCCTCCGTGATTGATGCCATTAAAATGACTTTAATCCATCGGGGCGATAATGATTTCAATTCATTATACCGCCCTGATCTGGGTAACAGTGTCATGTTTCCTTCCAAATGCCAGCATGAGGACCTTCCGTTCGATAATTACACCGCTCAGGCATGGTGCCGGGCTGCGAGGCTTTGCACCTGGCTGAGGGTATTTGACGGTGACCATGCCAATAAAATATATAACGACATATTCAGGGAATCTACTTTGGAAAATATGATCCAGTATGAATCCAGGGCTCATTACGGCGACAAACCGATACCGGACACCCCGTTTTTTATGGAATCAACGATACTATCCGCCGGTTATGTAACAGAAATGGTTTTGCAGTCGCAATATGGAGAGCTGGATCTGCTGCCTGCCCTGCCTTCAGCCTGGCCAACGGGAAATATCAAGGGGATAAGGGGAAGAGGCGCCTGTACGGTGGACATTTCCTGGAAAGACGGAAAACTGGTCCAAGCCTGTATAAAATCTGATAAAGGCGGCGACTACATTATCCGTTATCATGGAAAAACCAGCCAGGTGAATATCAAATCCGGCCAACCTTTTTACGTAAACAATTAAATGGAGCAGACTGTATTAGGTCAGAATACTTCGAAAAACACGGCAGTCAACCTTGATTTTTCGAATCATGAAAGGCAGATTCTGCGGCATCTGGCCGGGATTGTCGCTGAATTGGCTTCTCGCCCGTCCGAAGAAGACAAGCGTACCCTGTGGACCCGGCATAATGATCTTGAGCAGGTGAGGCCGCTGGTATTCTGCGATCCGGAAAACGGCTGGAATGAGATCATTCCTGAGTCGGCCATTATATGTAAAAACGATCTTGCCCGCAGCTGGGAAATGTATTTTCGTAAGGAAATTTTCTGGCATTTGAAGATGGGTGACGACCGGGTTACTGAGCCCGTTTTCAACATTCCCTATTCATACACGGAGACAGACTGGGGAATGCACCATGTTCAGGTTGGAGGTGATCATTACGGCGCCTATACGTGGGAAGCTCCATTACAGGAATATGCAAGGGATTTACCGAAGATGAAATTTCCGGTCATCACTGTCGATCATCAGATGACCAATTCGGTACACCAGCTGGCAGACAGTATTTTCGGTGACTTGCTTACTGTTCGTAAAAAAGGCATGTGGTGGTGGACACTGGGGTTGACATGGCCGTTAATTAATCTGCGGGGATTGCAAAATTACATGACTGATTTTTACCTGTATCCTGAAGAACTTCACCGGCTTATGGAGATTCTGAGAGACGGGCATCTGGCCAGGCTCAATTTTCTGGAATCGAATGGTCTGTTGCCTGACAATACAGATATGTATGTAGGTTCAGGCGGATTTGGATACACAAAAGAGCTTCCCCAAAGTGATTTCACTACAAAAACGCGTTTGGAAGATATGTGGGGATTTTGTGAAAGTCAGGAAACATCCGGCGTTGCTCCGGAATTATTTGCCGAGTTTGTTCTACCCTATCAGATACCCATCCTGGAAAAGTTCGGCCTCAATTGCTATGGTTGCTGCGAAGGGCTCGACCTGCGATGGGAGTATATCCGCAAGATTCCGAATCTCCGCCGGGTATCTGTTTCGCCATGGGCCGATGAATCAAGAATGGCCGAGCAGCTTGGACGGAATTATATTTTTTCACGAAAGCTTCATCCCGCAAAACTGGCTGTTGCCAGCATGGATCAGGAATCCGTGAGGATGGAAATCCGGCAGGCGCTGCGTGCAGCAACAGCCAATCATTGTGTGATCGAATTAATCATGAAGGATAACAACACTCTTGGAAATAATCCGCAAAATGCGATCGACTGGTGCCGGATTGCCAAAGAAGAAATCGATAAAATATGAAAACAGCCCCCATCCGCATTGCCGCATACAATTTGCCGTATGTGTATTTTATCTGCCTGGTAGCCGCCATGGGCGGACTGATGTTCGGGTTCGACCTTGGCATCATCACCGGGATAGTTCCTTACATAGAGCATCAGTTCAGGCTTTCGGGATTCGGGCTGGGGCTGGTGGTTGCCATTTTTGAACTGGGTGCCATGACCGGTGCCCTGGCTACGGGCCGTATGGCTGATAAGTTCGGCCGGAAAAAAACCATGATCGGCGCAGCGTTTTTCTTTGTGGTTACTGCAGCAGGTGTATCATTTGCCTCCGGTGCACTGATGATTGCTGCCTGGCGGTTTGCCCAGGGAGTCTGCGTTGGAGCTGCCTCAGTTTTATCACCGATGTATATAGCTGAAGTGGCACCGGCCAGAGTACGGGGCAGGCTGGTTTCATACAACCAGCTGACCATCATTCTGGGCATTTTAATCGCAAGTTTCTGTAATTACCATTTCGGCGACAATAATCTGGACAGTGCCAACTGGCGGTACATGTTTTTATCGGCCATCATTCCCTCCGTTGTTTTTCTCATCCTCCTGTTTTTTATTCCGGAGAGTCCCCGCTGGCTGGTTCTGCAATCCCATAAG
The DNA here is from genome assembly GCA_903832165.1 of uncultured Bacteroidota bacterium. Lineage (GTDB taxonomy): Bacteria > Bacteroidota > Bacteroidia > Bacteroidales > UBA12481 > UBA12481. The sequence goes on from CAILAQ010000021.1 coordinate 5,337, forward strand.
GAAGATGAGGCCGACCGGATATTTATCAAAATCAATAAGGGAAACGAGGTTCAGGCGCGTGAGGAAATATCCATGATCAGAAACTCGGTATCAAAGGACAGCGCCGGATCCCGGCCAACGCTGAAAACTGTGTTCGGAAGAGCATTTCTGCCAATCGTGCTGATCGGATTCGGGATTGCATTTCTGCAGCAGTTCTGCGGAATCAATAATGTAACACCGTATATGCAAAAGATATTCGTAATGGCGGGAATACAGCTTAAGGAGGGGTTACTGAATGCCGTTCTGGTTCAGCTGGTATTTTTCTTCTCCACTTTTATCGCCATTGGCCTGATCGATAAAACCGGACGTAAAATACTGATGCTTACCGGAACGGGGCTGATGGCCATCACCCTGTTTTTACTGGCCCTGGCATTCAACGCAGAAACCAAATCAGGCTTGTACATTTTAATACTGGTGATGATCTATATCGCA
>CAILAQ010000022.1 GCA_903832165.1 uncultured Bacteroidota bacterium
ACATTTCACATACAGTGCGGCAGCTATAATGGCGTTCAGCATTTTCCTCCTGCCGGTTTATGACCTGCTGCGTGTATCAGGAGGAAGAATAATTAAACGAAAATCGCCATTCAGTGCCGACAAAACCCATGTTCATCACCTTTTGATGGATACAGGATTAAATCATAAAAAGTCAGCAAAAATCCTTTACATCGCAAATATTGCACTCATTGTTACCGGGTTCTTATTGCGTGAGCAGCGCTTTGCAGTAATTGCCCCTCTGCTGTTTCTGGAAGGTGCATTGTTCATGGAGTTCTTAACACTATACAAAATTTTCAAAACCTGGTTGAAGATTCGTAAACTGACAAATAAGACCCTTCGAATGAAAGTCGACAACCGGCTTCTTATCGATAATATTGAAGAAAAAAATGAAAAGTCCAGATAGCACAACCATCTTCCTGGTTGAAGACAATGAGTTATTTGCCGAAGCTCTGACCATCTCGCTGGAAGACAAGGGATACACGGTGCACGCCTTTCATTCCGGCGAGGAGATGATCTCCGGCTGGGAAGAAGACCCGGATGTTATTCTACTCGACTACTTTATTGACAGTCCGCTGGGCTTTGCCATGAACGGTGATAAAATACTGCGTTTTATCAGAAGAATCAGCAAAAACCTTCCTGTAGTGATATTGACTTCCAATTCAGATATCGGCGAGGCAACGGCTATGCTGAAACAGGGTGCAGTTGATTACATTATTAAAGACGATGTTCTTGACACTAATCTGGCAAAAACGCTGGAGCAGATTCTTGAAGCAAATAAAATCCGGGCGGAAATGGCAGCTAACAAGCTGATGATCAAGAAATACAGGCAACGTTTCCTGATTGTATGCCTTCTTATTGCCCTTGCGGTTGTGACCACACTATGGTTAACTTCATAATTCTTTTACCTGAATTTTTAAGCAGCAATTCTAAATTAACTGAGCCATGGCTTTTCGATCAGTATTGGGGAACAAGGAGGGTCGCGGGAAGAAGGCTTTAGGGAATAAGGAATATTATGAAACGCTTATCAGCGGCAAGAAAGATGCTGTGTTTCTTTCTGATACAGACGGCGACCTGTTCCTTTCAAATAAATCAGCCCAATCTCTGACAGGCTATACTAACGATGACATACGTTATTTTCATGTCAGAGACATTCTTTTAACTTTAAAAAATCAGGAGAATCCGCTTGATGTTCAACAATTTTCAGAATTTACAGCCCGGTTATTTATTTTGGATTCTGCGGGATACCTGATACCGGTTTTGGTTGAATTCAAGGAAATTGAAGGACAGAAGTTTCTGATAACGTGCGCACCTGTTGATGAACAGAAAACTCCTCCAGGCACAGGAGATATACAGCCCAACAAAAATAATGAGCAGCCGGCTCAACCGCAATCTGCCAATTCTTCGGACAAATCAGGCCGGTGGACAATTGATTTTGAGCACCAGGCAAGAAACCTTTTGAATAATATCCAGGGTTTCAGCACCATTCTGGCAAAAGAGGCAGAAGTATTCAGCGATAAAAAAATTCTGGATAATATTGACGCTATAACAAAAAGCGGAAATAAGCTCAAGTCCCTGTTTAATAAGATCAGCATCGGTGAAAGCGAACCTTATGACCTTGTCCTTGCGCAGTGCCGGATTGCTTCGATTCTCCATAAGGCGCAGATACTTCTTGACACCCTGGCCCGTCAAAACAATATTACCATACAAATCAGGAACTCAGGCGATTTTGAAATCCTTACGGATGAAATCCTTTTACTGGAAGTCATTAAATATTTTTTTAATCAGGCGCTCCAGTTTACCAGGAACAATCAGGTTTTTGTCGATATAGAGATGGATGCCGTCAGGGAAAAAGTTGTCATTGATATCGACAATATAGGGCAGGATATTCCCCGTGGAATCATCAATTTTATAAAGCGCGGGAACAGCAGCCGATTCTATGACATCAGCAATCCCATTTTATCTCAAAGCCCCGAGATTGAATCTATTCTCAGCATCCTTAATCAGTTGGACGGTAAAATATCGTTTACTTCAGGAGAACACCCGGGTGAAATTGTAAGGCTCGAACTGCCTGCTTTTGCTGCAACTGAATCCAGGTATGACCTATCGAAAATGGAACAGACCATCAGGACAAAATCCCTGAATATTCTTATCGTCGAAGATGATAAAGTCAACTCCAGAATTCTGAAAATCTACCTTGAAGGGCTCACCTCATTATCGGCGGCATATTCAGGTAACGAAGCCCTGAATATTATTGAGGATTTCTTTAACCGGGGTATTGTATTCAGCATAGTAATCATGGATATCGGATTACCCAAGCCCTGGGATGGTATCTTATTAAAGACGGAAGTCGAAAAAAGATGGCCGGAATATAAACAAGTTCCTTTTCTCGCACAGACTGCTTTTACAGCAAAAAGCTATACTGACAGGATTGCAGAGCAGAATTTCACGAACTATCTGCTCAAGCCGATCAGTCAAACTGAATTACTACGGGTTATTATCCAGGCTGTTCCATGAGCAATCATAGGCAATTACTACATTTGTAGCACATTGAGACATTAATTCTTTATCTTTAAAAGCGTTAGAGGCTGGCAAAATGATACGATCAATAAAAGGTTCACCCAATAAAATTTTACGGGCTGTTTTTTTTATTCTTGCGGCGATATGGATGATGTCATCCTGCGTTTCGCAGAAGAAAATGCTTTTACTTCAATCTGACAACGTGATTGACAGCACTTATGCGAAAACTTTTGAAGGCAGGCAGTTTGAAGACTCGATATATCACATTCTACCCAACGACTACCTTTATATAAGTATCACCTCCATTGACAAACAGATCACTCAGTTTCTTGAACCCGTAGCCGGAGTTAATTTTATAAATAGTGAAAACCAGGCACTTGTCGGATATCATGTCACTGATGAAGGGAACATTTTTTATCCTTATATCGGCAATATCAAGCTGGGCGGATTGACAATCGCCGAAGCAAGGGATACCATGAAATCACAGATCAAGGACCTTGTGGGGCTCTGCCGGGTCGACATCATACTGATTAACAACTATGTTCATATGCTTGGAGAGTTTACCAAGCAGGGTACTCTGAATATGTCGAGAAGCAAACTTTCGATTTATGAAGCAGTGGCGCTGGCCGGAGGATTGACGGAAAATGCAAACCTCCAGCAAATCAAGATACTAAGAACAGAAATGGGAATTAAAAAAGTGTATTTAATTGACCTGACCAGCGTTAACCTGATCGGGAAGAACATGTTTTATGTATTCCCGAATGACGTGATTTACGCCGAACCTCTGAAAGCCAAATCGGCGGTCGTTACTCCGGCGTTTTACATATCGGCAGTATCTACCCTTATTACTCTGGTGCTTTTTATTAAAACCATGTTTTTTTAAAACGAAATGGGTAAACTCAAACTAACACAGCGTGGCGGAATCGATTTTAAAAGGATTCTGAATCTGTATCTGAAAAGCTGGTACCTTTTCGTTCTTGCCATCACCGCAGCGTATGTGTTTGCCATGATCAAGAACCGGTATATCATTCCAATATACAGCATGTCAACATCTGTAT
>CAILAQ010000023.1 GCA_903832165.1 uncultured Bacteroidota bacterium
AGTGGCAATTTTGGCAATTGAATCGTAATAGGGGACTCGTTCACCTAATAAATCCAACATTACATTGGTATCAAGAAATAGTCTGTTTGTCATTGATGCTTGTCAGATAGATGATCGTAATAATCCTTTTTGTAATCAAAATCTGAAGGAATACGGACTCCTGATGATAGACTCTTTACGAATGGTGAGATTTGGATGTCATCCTCTGATTCCGGTTCATCCTGGCTGATCAGTGACCTGAGATAAGCCTCAATGATTCGCGAAAGGCTTCTCCTTTTGGAAGCAGCATAATCCTTTGCTTTGTCAATGACGAACTTATCTAGTTTTAATGTGAGTTTTGTATCCATGGCGATTGGCTTTATACGTGCAAAATTATGTAATAAATACGTATAACGCAAGAATTTCATTGGTTTTGGATTAATCAAATTCAATTTCTTCTGACTCCAGATTCTCCCTGACATATTCTTCAAATTTCTTTTCCTGAAAATCGAACCAGTTTTTCATTTATCTGCTTTGCGGAAAGTTTCATAAGTCTCAGTTTTTATATGAAACACCATTACCGGTAATAAATATCTATCTCCTCCTCATGGCAGACAGTACTCAGTAATCAGTCTGCAGTCGGCAGAAATGGCCCTCGGAGAGTTGTCATCCCCGTGAAGGCGGAGCCGGAAACGGGGACCTTTAGGCCGCCGTACCGATACCCGTCACCCGTCACCCGTCACCTGTCACCTGTCACTATTCAAAGTTCGGTACCACCGCCATATTCCCCAGTTTTTCTGCAATCAGGTACCCCAGCCTGCAAATGCTGGCTGCCTTGGGGTAGTCAATCTTTTCCGGATCATCGCCGGGATTATGCAGATCGGGATGGACACCTGAGAAGAAGAAAAATGCCGGAATGCCAACCTGATTAAAGGTCATGTGATCGCTGCCTCCGGGGGAGTGTTTATCGTCGTTGAAAATAATGGGAAACTCGGTCACCCCTTTATTTATTTCCTCAATGAAAGCAGTGATCCCTTTGATGTGTTTTTCGTCGGAGACAACATAATGGGCACGCGTGGCTTCGTTCCCCTTGCCGGTGCGGCCGATCATATCCATGTTGATGTTGAACTTGATTTTCTCCTTGGGGATAATGCCGCTTTTCATAAAAAAGGCTGATCCCAGCAGACCCATCTCTTCGCCCGACCAGGTAACGAATACCATGGTGCGCTTGCAGGGGTTCTTGGCAACGGCTTCTGCGATCTCCATAACACCGGATGCTCCGCTTGCATTGTCATCTGCGCCGTTGCATACCATGCCCTTCTGAGGCGCAATATGATCAAGGTGCCCGCCAACAATGATGTATTCGTCGCGCAGGGTTTCGTCGGTGCCGGGTACGATACCAATAACGTTGTTGGAATACAGGGTGTCTTCCTTCAGAATTTCAATTTTACTGGTGAGGTAAGTATTGTCAAGCTCCTCAGGCTTGTATTTTTTCAGGATATCAGTCTGGCCATTCGGGTTGTTTTTCATACCGGGCATCACCAGGTCGAGGAATTCAGGCTTAACCAGATAGACCGAGGTGCGTGCAACCATCGGGTTGGTGCGCTCACCGCCCATATAGGTGGTTTTTTCAGTGGATAAGGAGCTGTTGACCTGATCAAATGACTGGTCCGACGTTCCATTGGGATCAACCATGATAATGCCGGCAACACCCTTAGCGTTCATCCCACCGAAGGATTTGAAAAAATATCCGCGCCTGCCTGTATACTTGTCGCTGATCGCTTTTGATAAAACCGGCTGACCATCCTTCATCGGTGCACCACTCAGGCAAACTGCCACCTTGCCCTTAAGATCGAGGTCCTTCAGATCAGTCCAGTTTTCAGTTGGCTCCTCAATGCCGTAGCCTACATAAACCAGCTGCAGCTTATCGAAATTAAGCGGATTGCCGGTCAGAATTTTGTAATCCGTTTTATGAACCAACTTTGTTTCGGTACCCTTGCGTGTCACCGTCCACAAAAATTGATCGTTGTATTTGGTGCGTGCAAAGGGCAATCCCTGAAAATAAGTAGGCTCACTGCCTTCTTTGGTGACCAGCGGCTTAAGTCCTACCGCGGCAAATTGAGCAGCCACATATTGTGCTGCAATTGCATATTCAGGG
>CAILAQ010000024.1 GCA_903832165.1 uncultured Bacteroidota bacterium
CCACCACCCACATTGCACATATGAAGCCGACGGTTCCCCAAACCCGGATCGGCGGGAAATCCTTAACCACATCATAATTATTCTGACGCAGCACGCCATATGACACCGCGTTATTTAAGGCAATGGTTGGCATATACGCCATGGAATTCAACAGCATAATCCAATACATCAGTACGGGATCCTTAGCCGAAGCTGCCCAGAACAGAAGCCCGGCTCCGATAAGATGGCAGAATCCCAGAACTTTTTCCGCATTCACCCAACGATCGGCCACTATACCCAGCAATCCGGGCATGAATAAAGATGCGATCCCCATGGTAGCGTATATACCGCCTATCTGTCCACCCGTAAAATGCAGAGAAATACCAAGATACCCGCCCAAAGAGATCAACCATGTTCCCCATGTGAAAAACTGAAGAAAATTCAGCACGATTAACCTATACTTTATGCCCATGTCTTTATCATCTCCGTTTTTAGATTGGATAAAACTAATTAAAAATGATGAGGAGTCAAGGAGGTTAGGAGGTGACGTGGTGAGGAGGTGAGGAGGTGAGGATATCAGGAAAATCAGCGACCATGGCGCTTGTGCAAGTGAAACAGGCTATATACCTTTAGGCTGGATAATTTGGCAAGTTTAAACGGGATGAATATTGGTTTTGATTCCAAAAGGTTGTTTTGCAACTTCACAGGGTTAGGAAATTACAGCCGCACCCTGGTGAGAAATCTTTGTCATTTCTATCCTGAGAATGATTATTTCCTTTATACCCCCAGTGTAAAAGAGACTGATGAAACCAATGAATTCATTGATGATCCTGATCTTAACATACGCATCTCCGAGGCACTTGTGAAATCTTTCTGGCGAAGCTTCTCTATTAGAAATCATCTGAAAGACGACAAAATCGAGCTTTATCACGGATTAAGTCACGAAATTCCCTTCAAACTAAAAAAACTCGGGATAAAAAGCACCGTAACAATCCACGACCTTATTTTCAAATTTTATCCTGAAACTTACTCCCCGGTCGACCGAAAAATTTATGATTACAAGTTCAGGTATGCCTGCAATCATACTGACCGGATAATTGCCATCAGTGAAAACACCAAAAATGATATTGTACGCTTTTACAATATCAATCCCGATAAAATAGATGTCATCTATCAGGCTTGCAATCCAATCTATTATAAATTGAGGAGCCAGCACGATAATGAGAGAATTACCAGGCAACTAAATCTTCCGGAAGATTTCCTGCTCTCAGTGGGAACGGTGGAACCCCGGAAGAATCTTATAAAGGTTATCGAGGCACTCACTTGGGTGAAACGCGATCTGCAGATACCATTGGTTATAGTCGGAAAAGGCAGAAAATATAAACAGGAAGTAGTGACCTACATTCGTCGTGCCGGATTGGAGAAGTCAATTATCTGGATTGATAGCCTTACGGACAGCGGACAGCTTCAGTCACTCTATCAAAGCGCAAAAGCATTGATCTATCCGTCGTTATATGAAGGATTCGGTTTGCCGGTAGCCGAAGCGCTTCTGAGCAAAACTCCAGTTATCACCTCGGCGGGTTCCTCATTGAAAGAGGCTGGAGGTGCGGGCTCAATTTATGTTAACCCCAAAGATGCCCAGGAAATTGCTGCGGCGATTGAGAAAATCCTGACTGATGAACCCCTGCGACAGAAAATGATAGAAACCGGCTATCTCTATGCACACCAAACCTTTGCGCCCAACATACTAACCCGTCAGATCATTAAGTGCTATAAAACCATCCTGGCACCCTGAGCCTTGAGCCTTGAGCCTTATTCCCCCCCTATCATCATCTCCTTTACCCTGAAAGTCGGAGCAATAAATCCCCTGTTGTAATCCAGATCGTTTCCCATCATATCGATATCTTTCAGGATATCAAAAGCGTTACCGGCAATGGTTACTCCCTGAACAGGATGTTTGATCTTGCCATTTTCGATCCAGAAACCGGTGGCACCGCCACTGAAATTCCCAGTAACCGAGTCGATCCCATAACCGGTAACCTCCTTCAGAAGCAACCCTTTTGCCGTTGATCTGATGATCTCGTCGGGGGTATGCTGGCCGGCCTGGATGATCACATTATGTGTGCCTACGCCCGGAAGGCTGGTGAATCCTCGGCGCGAGGCGTTTCCGGTGCTTTCTGTTCCGGCACGCTTAGCGACGATACTATTGTAAATAAATCCTTTAACGACACCCTGCTCAACGAGGACACGCTTTTGGGTAGGAAATCCTTCACCATCGAATGGTGCGCTTCCCATCCCTTTGAAACGGGTGCCATCATCAATTATAGTGAGCAGTGGCGAGGCAAACTGTTTATCAAGATAATCCTTTAAAAAACTTGCACCCTGCAGAACTTTTTCACCATTCAGTGCACCTAAAACGCCCCCGAAAATGGAATTGGCCACCTCAGAATCAAAAATAACTGCCGCCCGCTGTGTTGGTATCATAATCGGATCAAGCAACTCCCAGGCCTTTCTGGAAGCCTTTTCAGCAATCTCGACCAGCGGCTTGAGATCAGCAAAATATCGTCTTGAGCAGGACTCTCCTCCGGTATTTTTCTGCTCTCCCTTTTCCGCTACCACATTTACGCCGATGCTGCAGCCGGTTGATTTATAAACCTTTAAAAACCCGTTTGTATTTGCAATATAAACTTCCCCCTGACCTTCGCCATAACCGGCACCTGAACTTTTTGTGATGCGCGGGTCTTTCATCGCCAGTTTTTCCAGATCGATGGCCATCTGAATCTTTTTGTCCATCGGGATTTTAACAATTTCAGAATCATAAAGCCCATCAACCTGTGTAATGCCCTTATTATCAGGCAATACATTATTCGGATCAGCAGTTGTCAGTCTGGCGAATGTAATAGCCCGCTTAAAGGTATCCTCAAGAGCCTCATCAGTAAGCTGATTACAATGACTGAAACCCATTTTCCCCTCTACAATAACCCGGAATCCGACTCCGGCAGAGTAGGACTCCTCGATGGTTTCAACTTCTCCGTCCTGAACCTGGATGGAAAGATTTCGGCTGGTTTCAAGATAAATCTCAGCTGCGTCAGCGCCGAAACCTTTAGCCTTCGAAACCAATGAATTGAGCAATTTTATATAGTCCATGATAGTTTATTCAAATTGTTGATGATTACTAAGCCCTTGATCCGCCTACGTTTATACCCCTGATTCTCACGGTTGGCATGCCGGCATCCACTTCAGCATTCTGGCCTTTTCCACATATCCCGGGACCAAAATCGAGGTCATTGCCAACAGCATCGATATTCGAAATAACCTGAAGGCAGGAACCAATCAATGTAGCACCCTTGATCGGTGTTGTTTTCTTTCCGTTTTCTATAAGATAGGCTTCGCGGCAGGTGAAATTGAACACTCCGGTGACCGGATTTACACTGCCTCCGCTGAGACTCTGAACATAAATACCTTTTTGCGTGGAAGAAAGTATATCCGCAGGCTCACTCTTGCCCTTCTCGATAAAAGTATTTGTCATTCTTGGGATCGGGATATATTGATAGGATTCCCGGCGGCCGTTACCCGTGCGCTCATTACCAAGCTGTTTAGCGCTCAGTATATCATTCATATAACCTTTAAGAACTCCATTTTCTATGAGTACATTCCGTTTGGCCTGAGTCCCTTCATCATCAAAATTGATAGTTCCGCGGGCATTGGGAATAGTACCGTCGTCGACCATTGTGA
>CAILAQ010000025.1 GCA_903832165.1 uncultured Bacteroidota bacterium
AATGCCGGTATCTTTAACAGAAACCTCAACGAGATCGCCGCAAAGCATAGCCGAAATGATTACTTTTCCGCCTCTTGGCGTGAATTTCACCGCATTTGAAGTCAGGTTCCTGATAACTGTCATCAGCATGTTTTTATCAGCTGAAATGGATAGTCCTTCCGGAATATCACAGATAATTTCAACCTCTTTGTTTCTGGCCGAATCGAGAACAGTTGTAATGCTTTCTTTTATGATTGGAAGAAGTGGAGCCGACAGGGGATTGAAAGGCATCAGGCCTTGCTGCAGCATTGACCAATCCAGCAGGTTTTCGAGCAGGCGAAAAACGTTGACAGCTGAGGTGTTCATACTCATAGCAATGTTTTGAGCCTCTTCCCGGGTCATGAATGGTAATTCCTCAGCTATCATTTGGCTTAATCCAAGGAAACCACTGAAAGGGCTGCGAAGATCGTGAGCAATGATGGTAAAGAATTTGTCTTTTTCGGCGTTTAGCTTTCGCAGATACACTGAGGTCTCCCTGATCTTATTCTCAGCCTTTTTCTGCATCGTGATATCACGTACCGCAGCGTGAATACAGGAAGCTCCTTCGTATATGATCGGGGTACCCTGTACTTCAACATCTATGATGGTTCCATCAAGCCTGAAGTATTTCAGTTCAATCAGGGGTGCTGTTTGGCCGGCATCAATGGCGATGCCAACCCGGGCCCGCACGATCTGATGATAATCCGGATGAATCCTGTCCATGACAGGGGTTCCGATGAGATCCGCGGAAGAAGCTGCTCCAAACATTGTAATTGCTGCCGGGTTGACAGAAATTATTATAGAATCTTTGTGAATGATTAAAGGGTGTGGCGACAATTCATTGATGGTATTATAACGCATTTCGCTTTGCCGCAGTTCAGTCAATAGTGAACTTCTACCTAGTGCAAGCCGGATTGATTTCAATAAGAGAGAGCTTGTGAGACCTGTCTTGAACAGATAATCCCAGGCATTGTTTTGCATGGCCCTGACAGCAATTTTTTCATCAGCCAGATGTGTCAGGAGGATCACCGGTGTTTCCCCGGCAGCGGCATTTATATTTTGGAATGTCGCATAGCCCTGGCTATCTGGTAATCCCATATCGGAAATAATGATATCAAACTGTTGCACATTTAGTACGGCAATGGCAGAGCGAAGGGTTGAACAATGGTTGATTTCCTTAGGAAAATCGGGTATGCCGTTCAAAAATCCTGAGATGCACCAGGCATCGGCGGGATCATCTTCAATGAGTAATATTTTGCAGGGTTGGGTCATCGTTATCGGGTATCGGGTGTCGGGTATCTGGTTTCAGGATGCAGCCAATCCCATGAGATCAGGTTTTCAAACACCTGTTTCAGCATGGCGGAACCGCAGTGACTCTTCGATCATGTTACTCATCTTTATTGCGGTGGTGGAAATAATCTCAATATAAAAGAGCATTTTCCCCTCCATCCGGTCCTTTCCGGCCTTTTTCAGCAGGTCGGCGAAATCGGTGATATGCCGCAAAGGAGCGCGCAGGTCGTTTATTACAATGGAATTGAGTGCCTCAAGGTTTTCGTTGACCTCATTGAGTTTCAGGTTCAGGCTTTCGTTCTCGCTGATTTGCCTCCTGAGTTGTTCGTCCTGGATAGTGATCTGTCTGGCATAATTAAACAGATCCACTAACACTTTAACTTTTGATTTCAGGATGAGCGGGTCGATCTTTGTAAAAATGCAGTCCACGGCGCCAATGGGATATCCTTTGGCCGCGTTGAGTTCTGACTGGTCATATTCCATGGTGAAGAGAATCGGTATCGTGGAGGTTTGAGGATTTTTACGGATCAGGGCTGCTGTTTCAAAACCATCGAGCCCGGGCATGTTTACATCGAGTAAAATAACTGCGATTTCAGTTTTTAATAAAACACGCAATCCATCCTGGCCTGAAACGCACGTTATAACGTTTTGGGTAAGTTCTTCCAGAATTGATTTGATCATCTCGGTTTTCGAGTGGTCATCACCTATAATCAGGATATTTGCAGGTTCCATAATATGTTTACTATAGAATTTTTTTGGACAGGTCGCCATTGGACACGGCGGTAGTGACATCTACGATATTTCGTATCTGGGTGGTAAGGTTCGACGGCATTTGTATTGAAAAATCTCCGTTTTGCATGGCAATCAGCACCATCAGCAGCTGTGCTGAATAACTGTCATCGGGTTGAATATTCATGTGGGGTTCATCCAATGAAATTTATAGGTCTTACAGCAGCAGAAGGTATGGAATAGTAAATTGGCTTATTACTGAGAATAAGCTAATTGGGCTGTAAGAGAAATGGAAATTATTTTGTAGGAATTGTCCTACAGGAGGGTATCGGGTTATAACGCCGTAACATTGTCCCGTACAAACTCGATCAGCTGAGTCTGATTCACTAGATTGAGCTTTCTGAAGATCCGTGTACGGTAGGTTGAAATGGTTTTAACGCTGAGAGACAGTGTTTTGGATATCTGTGTAATGGATTCTCCCGATGCGAGTCGTAACATGGTAAAATATTCGCGGTCGGAAAGTTGATTCAGCAGTCCTGTTTTGCCTTCCTTTTTATATTCCCTTGCCAGGAGCTCAGCAACTGTATCAGTAATAAACTGCAATCCTGCCAGAATCCTGTTAATGGCATCTATCAGGTTGTTCCCCGCTTTGCCCTTTGTGAGATAACCATTGGCACCCGCTTTCAGGGCGCGCAAAGCCAGCTGATCCTCCTCATAAATACTGAGAACCAGAATAGGAATATCGTTTACGGAATTTTTGAGGTCCTTGATAAGGTCGAGCCCCGATCGACCCGGCAGGTTGATATCGATGATGGCAATATCCCAGATTTCACGGATCGCCAGAGCAAACCCATCAGCACAATTCTCGGCTTCCCCGAATTCTGCTCCCGGAAATGAACCGGCGATGATTTTGATCACCCCCTGCCGGAATATGTAATGATCGTCGACTATGAGAAATTTTAGCATCCCGGTACGCTGATAATCGGTGAATGTATCGTTTGTTTTTTAAAGTTTAGCTAACGCCTTTACCGGTATTCTCAGTTGCACCTTTGTCCCCTTGCCCGGATTTCCCTTGAAAGTGATCTTTCCTTTCATTGCAAGAATCCGTTCCTTCATCCCGATAATTCCGTATGATTTCAGATGAGTGAGTTCTTTCGTTGTTATGCCTCTGCCGTTATCTGACAGGGTAATCGAGATAGATGACTGATTTCTTGTAATGGTAAAAGTTAAATATGTCGCAGATGAATGGTTTCTTACGTTAGCCAGCGCCTCCTGTAAAACATGGTAAATCTCGGTTGCTGTTTCACCTTTAACCGGTGAAATATCCTCCGGAATCCTGATATCACATGATATTCCGGTGTGTTTCTCAAAGTCGGAAAAAAGTTTCAGCAAAGCAGGAATCAATCCCAGCTCTTCCAGGATCACCGGTCGTAATTCCTGGATTACTGAATTAACGGCGCCCATACTTTGTCGAACCAAAAGAAGAAGGGATTGAATGGCTACGTCTGTCTGGTGAACGGATTTTTCCGGTTCCCTATTCCATGAATTCAATTCCATGTTCATGGTTGTCAGCAACTGGGCGATATCATCGTGGATGATGCGCGCAATGCTTACGCGTTCTTCCTCTCGCACCTTCTTCAGATAAGCATACAATCTCTGATAATCATTCAAAGATCGTTTCAACTGATTCTGGTAGCTTTTATTTTTGTTCAGTTCTGCTGACAGGTCCAGGTTCAGGTTCCTGAGTTCGCGTGTTCGTTCCTCAACATCAATCTCCAGAATACTATTTATCCGCATTAATTCGTTTTCAGCCTTCTTGCGTCCGGTAATATCAGAGACAGATATCAGGCAGT
>CAILAQ010000026.1 GCA_903832165.1 uncultured Bacteroidota bacterium
CACTGAATTTGATATATCCTTTCAGTGAATAATTATAAGAAATAGTTGAATCGATTTTTATTGATTGATCAATGTCTGTCAGGGCTTCTTTCAAATAGCCAAGACGGATTTTTTCAAAGGCCCGCTTTGTATATCCAAAAGCATAATTCTGGTTGACGTCCTTTGATTGGAGCCAAATTTCATTGAAGTAGAAGTTGGTGGTATCCAATTGAATAGATTTAAACCTACTGAATTTTGGAAGAAAATTCTGGGCAGAAACCAGGTTTACCCATCCTGATAAAAACAAAAACAGGCAAAATATGGAAGCGGAATTAATTGAGTATTTCATGAGCAGAAAACAAGGTCGCAATTTTTTTTATGGTGGATACACATAAACCATTCAATCCCATCTGTATTTTCTTTCCCGGTCCAGCACGATTTTCTCATTGTCAACAAGCCACTGAATTGCACGGATAACTTTGTCTTCGTTGACCTGACCGGCTGCATCAACGATCTCCTCCAGTGTATATGATTTTGCTCTCAGCAATGGTTTGATCATGTTTACAATGTTGTCGAATTCCATTTCATTCAGGCTGATTTTGTTACGCTCAATGCATACATCGCATTTGCCGCAGCGCCTGGGATTGTATTCGCCAAAATATGCCAGCAAAACCTGGCTGCGGCATTTGTTGGTTGTTTCTGTATAACCGATCATGGAATCCAGCCTGTTTTCTGCATCTCTGAGCCTGTCTTTATAATTTTCAGGAGAGAGGGTGAGGTCGCGGGTATCTAGTCGTTCCTGCAGGTATATGATCTGCGGTTTGTCAGTTTGGGGCAGATAATCAAGAATTTGCAATTTAGCCAGGTGTGTAAGGTGATTCACCACTTTTTCAACGCTGAGATTGCTCCTGCGGGCAAGCTCAGATTCACTGAATACAATAAAGTCGGAGAGGATCCCGCTGTACGATCGGAGCATGGTTTTAATAAAATGATCAAAAGGCTCGTTTTCAACCTGGAAACGGTATAGTTCGTCTTTATGGGCTTTGATAAATACTCTTGAGGGGTTATGAAGTCCTTCAGTGAGCATGACAAATCCCTCTTTTTCAAGAAATTTAAGACAGTTATATACAGTAACCGGTTGAAATTTATATTGATCAGCAAAAAGTGCCAGGTCAAAACCGAACGATTGGTCTTTTCCCATGCCTACCGGCAGCTGAAAATAGTTTCCCAACGCCTGGTAAACATCCCTGATCTGTTTCAATTCGGGATAGGATAGTTTCAGGTTATGCCGTGCATCAATAATATTGGCGGTTTCATACAGCAATACAGCGTAGGCCCGCTTTTCATCACGTCCGCCCCGGCCTGCCTCCTGAAAATAGGCTTCAATGCTGCCGGGCAGATCGAGATGCACGACCAGGCGTACATTGGACTTGTCGATACCCATGCCAAAAGCATTGGTTGAAACAATAATCCGTTTCTCTTCAGCTATCCATGCTGATTGGCGTTGGTCGCGTGTGCGGGGATCAAGGCCGGCATGATAGAAATCGGCGCTGATCTTGTTTTTCTGCAGGTATTCCGCAATTTCCTTGGTGTGACGACGGTTA
>CAILAQ010000027.1 GCA_903832165.1 uncultured Bacteroidota bacterium
GTCAGTGAGGTGGAATTTTTTGTAATTTACGGAGGTTGTGTCTCTCCAGCCAGGATAACCCGACAGTCTGACCAGGATCTTTCCTTTTAAATCCAACCCCTTGAAATCGTTCTGCTTCAGGCTTTTGTCTTCTATGCCGTACCCTACAAAAACGACTTGGCCTTCGGTTTCAATCGATTGACTGCCAGGAGTTATCGAATAGTCTTCTTTATAGGCCAGGTTGATCTGATGACGGCTGTCTCTGGTCTTCCGTATTATTGAACACTCCTGCCTGTCGCCCGGCCTTGTCTGGATAAAATTGATGTTCTGAAAATAAGTGGGATTTAAGGTGTTCGAACTGCCACCCGGTTTCAATCCAATGGTTTTATAAACACTTGCGATATAATCCGAAGCCATGAATTCTCCCTTCGTACCCGTCTCCCGGCCGGTCATCCAGTCTGAGGCAAGAAACTCCAGAGGACCCTGAATGGAATTGGCAGTAATAATTTTAAACCCCTTGTCTTTGGGCTTATCCTGAGCATGAAGTAAAATTGGAGATAAAGCAAGTAGCAGGAAAAATAGGGTTGTACGCATCATAGTTGTTAGTTGACACTAACAAAAATAATCGTTGAACCCGGTTAACAATGAATTGAATAGTTAAAAGTTGTTAATCCTTGAAAAAGGAAAAATGAACCTTTCCATACTTGCGTTCCTCAGCAAAACCAGGGAAATCCTTGAAGTTTTTATCAGGCCCGTGTTCAAGAACAAAGAACCCGTCGGGGCGCAGCCGGTTCTTGCCGATGATCAGCGACGGCAAGGAGATCAGTTGATGATGATCATAAGGAGGATCAGCAAAAATAAAATCGAACGGATGAACATCCTTTTTTAAAAAGTTGAATGCATCTGTCTCGATGAGCCTGACTGTATTAATGTCAAGAAATTCGAAGTTTTTTCGGATGGCGGCACAATGGAACCGGTCGCGTTCCACACTGGTAATATCCCTGCATCCCATCGATGCAAATTCATAACTGATAATGCCGGTGCCTGAAAACAGATCGAGTACCCTTGAGTTCTCGAAATCAAGCCTGTTTCTCAAAATGTTGAAAAGGCCTTCCCTGGATACGTCTGTTGTCGGCCGCGCTAAAAGATTCTTGGGGATCAATGGCCGTCTGCCGCTGAGCTCTCCGTTTATTATTCGCATCTCGAAAGGTTTAGTAAAGGTAAAAGCTGATGGGGGACAAGTTCGCCAAATGACTCGCTGTAGGAAAAGGCTTTTGGAAATCTGCGGATGACTACCTGTTTTAAATATTCTTGAAGAAGCTCAGTAAGACCGGGGTACAATTCGATAAATCCGGATAGGATGACCGGAGATTCTTCCTGCGCCAAGCCAAATTGTTCAAACAGATAGAGTATGAAAAATACCAGATCTTCAGTATTCCTGACAGTAAAACTGTTGTAAAGGAGCAACTTCTCCTTTTTTACAACCAGCAGATCCGCTGAACCTGAATTGATGCTGGCAAAAACCTGTGCCGTGTCAGTGTCGCTCCGGGATCCTGAAATAGCATCTTCAATCAGGGGGGAGGCCTGATGGAAAAACTGAACGTTCTGGAGCATGAAACCAGCCTGGTTCAGTAAATCCTCCGGAATCGGAAAAAGAACAAACGCATCGATGGCAGGAATCTTCCTGAACAGAATCTTATCTTCAGGCTGAAGGGCGGCCGAAAACCGGAAATAGGTGCCGGGGCTATCCTTCCTGAACAATGCTGAAGGAACCAGAACGGAAACAGGTGTCTGATAAATAAAATTTACTGATTGATAAGCCCTTGTCAGGTAACTGTCAGAATTGATGATGTTTCTGATATGATCAGCCTGCTTTTGACGGGGTACCGGACTGTCAAACCAATAGCATTTGTAGGCAATGAATTTCATGCCGGCGGTATCCTGGATAGCAAACGAAAAATTCCTGTTGCTATACTGGATCAAGAGCTGATACGTTAAACTTAATTCAATATCAAAACTCTCATCGATAACCGCAATGTTTCTCATGCCTTAAAAATAGGGAATCTTATTAAGTTTGATGGTCAATCGCATTTTAAAATGTTTAAAGAAGAGTTCAATAAGCACCTTATTCATAATCTTGGACATGTCCCCACCGAGGGCCAGGAAAGAGTTATCCAGGCACTGGGGAAATATCTTTTTACTCCTGACGACAGAATATTTTTGATTAAGGGATATGCCGGAACAGGTAAAACTTCCCTGGTGGCCTCCCTGGTTAAAAGCCTGGTTAATTACCGGTATAAGTCTGTTCTGTTGGCACCTACAGGTCGCGCAGCCAAGGTGCTTTCACGTTATTCTTCCTCGGATGCTTATACCATACACAAAAAGATTTATCGCCAGAAAGCTGTGACCGACGGATTCGGAGAGTTTGAACTGGGTCCCAATCTCAATCGGAATACACTTTTTATTGTGGATGAAGCTTCCATGATTTCCAACCAGTCGCTGGAACTTTCGATTTTTGGCAGCGGACGGTTGCTCGATGATCTGATCTCCTTCGTATTCAGCGGTTCAGGATGTAAATTGATTCTTCTTGGAGATGATGCCCAGCTTCCTCCCGTTGGATTTGATCAGAGCGATGCCCTGGACCAGAAATACCTGGAGCGATATGGATTTCCTGTTGATGAATATTACCTCGATGAAGTCGTCCGGCAGTCCCTCGACTCAGGTATATTGTACAATGCAACTGACCTCAGAAAGAAGATTAACCCGGATGTTCAGGGTTTCCCTGGCCTTGACGTGGCGAAGTTTCCGGATTTTGTGAGCGTTACAGGCGAAAACCTGACCGATATGCTGGAAACCAGTTATAGTCGGGTGGGGCAGGAGGAAACCATCGTTTTATGCCGGTCGAATAAGCTGGCCAACCGCTATAATAAGGGTATCAGAAGTACTATCCTTCAGTATGATGAGGATATCAGGATGGGCGACCTGGTGATGGTGGTCAAAAATAATTATCACTGGTTGAAGGATTCGAAAGAGATTGATTTTATCGCTAATGGTGATATTCTGGAGATCAATCGCGTGAGAGGATCCAGAGAGTTATACGGGTTCGATTTCCGTGACCTGGAGGTTCGTTTTACCGATTACCGTGTGATGGAATTCGAGGCTAAAGCTTTGCTCGATACTCTCTATACCGACACCCCCGGAATGGATAAGGACCGGACAAGAAAATTTTTCGCCGATGTTTCTGAGGATTATCAGCATATGAAAGGCAAAAAGCATAAGACAGATGCAATCCGCGAAGATCCCTTCTATAATGCACTTCAATTAAAGTTCGCTTATGCCATTACCTGCCACAAAGCTCAGGGCGGCCAGTGGAAACACGTTTATATCGATCAGGGCTGGCAACCGGAGGATAAACTCAACCGCGAATATTACCGCTGGTTGTACACGGCCATCACCCGCGCCACCGAAAAAGTTTTTCTGGTAAATTTCAAACCGGAATTCTTCATCGATGCCGTTTGACAAGGTTCGGCCTGCGCTGATCTAACGGTCAGCAACCAAAGTATGCGTTTCATTATAAGAATCAATCTGGTTCTGGAGTTCCAATTTTTGATACTTATTTAAACTTTCTGTACTTATCGTTCCATCCATCGCATCAATACTTTGGTGCAATAACTTGGTGTTAGCTTGATAATAGAAAAATGCACCGCCTATAATGACTTTGAGAAAATCCTTTTCCATGAAATTAAAATTGGAAAACTGTAAGTATTCCTAAATATTTGTAAACCAATAACTTTTAAAGTTACGTTAAATATTTGAGACGTTATGTTATTTGGATAACATTAATTTCTGGTTCTTCTTACCATTTTAATGGGCTGCACCCATTTCCAGATTTGAAAGCCACTGTTTTGTTAATATATTATCTTTATGCGATCAACAATCCCCTTAACATAATGAAAAACCTGTCATTCCTATTCTTGGTAATTTTGATTGGATTTTGTGCTTCCTGCAAAAAAGTTGTTGTGCCCGGAGTTGAAACCGTCACTTATGAGATTGTTTCGCTGGACTCCGTACTTCTGATCGGTGAGGTAACCAATGAGACTGATGGAGCAGTTACCAAAAGAGGATTTTATTGGGGAACAAATCCAACCCTTGCACTAACCGATAGTTCTTCGGAAGATGGATATGGTTCCGGGGTTTTTACACATGCTATAGGTAGCTTCATCCTTGGACAGGAATATTTCTTCCGGACCTATGTTGTTGATGTAAATGGTACTGAATATGGTGAGACCCTGTCATTTAAGGTTGAAATTAAACCAGCTGCGGGAACAATGACAGATTCCCGGGACGGGAAAATTTA
>CAILAQ010000028.1 GCA_903832165.1 uncultured Bacteroidota bacterium
ACCCTATGTGGGATACATTGAGGAACTCGATCCCAATCATCAGTTTACAGCCGGTGAATTTGCAAACCAACTGAGAGCATACAAGCTTTCAAACTTCCCTCCCGGTACCAACTGGTCCTATTCAAATACCGGATATGCTATCCTTGCAGAGATCATATCGAGAGTTTATTCATTCAATAAAGGTGCAGCAAAAGTGTACGCTGATTATATGAATGATTACCTGATGGGCGCTTCGGCTCCGGTTCCTCTGGGTATTCATTTTCCTTATCTTGCTACCGATCAGGCGCTTCCCTGGCCAAATACTCCTTCAGTCGCTTATCTGGAAAATGGAAAGACAATCACTTATAGTAATTGTAACATGAGTTCAGGTGTTGCCGAAGGGAATGGTTATGGAACCATGAGCATGCTTAATCATTATCTGAGGACATTGATGACAGGATCGAACGTACTTACAACGGAGAGCCTGAACCTGATGAAGAACGATATTTCCCCTGGGTCCACAACTTATGCACTTGGATGTGCCTATCAACTTAACCTGGGGTATGGCCATACCGGGTCAACGCATGGATATATGTCAGCCATGTTTTATGATCCGGCGACAGGAGTCTCCGTTATCGGGATGCTGCCTATGTGGGACCTGTCGAAGGGAATGGACTCTTATCAATATGCAAACACGGAATTGATTCGTGCCTGTTATAAAGCTCGCATGGTTCTTGGTTATCCGGGCTATTAAGACAACTTTGCCGGAGTGGTATTTGAATTCAAGGTTAGTCAGGTAAAATGGTTTGCAACCCTGACTACTGATTCTTAATGAGTTTCCTGGTTATATTACTTCTGCTGCCGGCTACATTGATAATGTAAATCCCCATAGGTAATCCTCTGACATCAATGGTTTCCGTAGTTGATGATGAAATTTTACGGATCAGCAATTTTCCGTTTATGCTGTACAGGGAGATGATTGCATTTTCGCCCGGATTATTCAGGGTCAGTTTATCAGTTACCGGATTGGGGAAAATGGAAAACGTCTCGCTGCTCATTTCCGGAATTCCTGTGCTGCCTGCGCTGCAACTCCCGATTTCATAGGAATGTTTCGATGTCATGGTATTTCGTTCTCCGGCGCCGGGATAGGAATAGGTATAATAAAAATAGATGTTGATTCCTTCGCCGGCGGTGATCCTGTAAGGTGTGCCGGGCGTTACATTATATCCGGGAAAGGGCCCGGTGGTGCTGGTGCCGTAATATAAAATGCAGGTTGGATTTCCAACGCCTGCCGTGCCGGGGATAAAGGTGAGCGTGGGATTGTTTTTATCGGTTGAGAATTGATAGGTATAATCACCGCTCGCAGGCCCGCCGTTGCAGGGCGGAGCCTGGGTTATCCGGATTGAAATCGCTGCGGAGGTTTTAACGGCTCCTTCATTATCGGTAGCTTTTGCCGTGATAAAGTGATCTCCCATACTACCGCCTGCCCAGGTAAAATTGTACGGACGGGTGGTGGCGTCACCAATTTTGCCTGTTCCATCAAAAAATTCTATGAGCGATATGGTCCCGTCCAGATCGAAAGCATTCGCCGATAACTGTATGGCTTTACCTTCGTAAACCGAGAAGTGTTCAGCCGGCGAAACCATAGTGACATAAGGTTCAAGATTAGCCAGGAGCGATACCATGACGAGCACATCGTCCTGCGCCAGATGGGCTCCATTGCTTACCGTAAGTTTGAACTTATAGATCCCGCTTTCAAGATTTGATATCCGGGGGGCAGCGATTTTGTTATCTGAAAAAGTAATCAGCGAAGGCCCGTAAATTTGCTCCCACTGATACGTTAATGGACGGTTTTCGGGATCAGCACTTAATGATCCGTTTAAATCGGCAGTGGTTGCCGGAAGGAGAACCCTGACATTGGAACCGGCTTCGGCCACCGGGTTGCTGTATCCCAGCGGACCGGACCAGGTAAAGGCCATCTTCCCGAGATTAAACTCACCATTTTCAAAGGCTATTTTCAGTATGTGTTTTCCCAAAGGCATTTCAATATTGGAAACGTTTTTATTGCTCCAGGTATCCCAGTTGCCGGTGTATCCCAGCGGAATGGATGCGGTTAATGTTTTATCGTCGAGCTCCAGATGAAAAGGGCCTCCGCCAGCGGTATTGCCTGATGCGTAGCGAAGGGAAAGACTGTATACCCCCGCCGTTTTTACATCGATGCTGTATTCCATCCATTCGCCGGCTAAAATCCAGGCCACAGTAGCACCTTCTCTGGTATCCAGAACGGCATCGACCGATTCCGTTAATCTGAAATTACCTTCATTGGTTTTGGTGCCATCTGCATACGAAACGCCCTGGCCGGAACCTCCTTCGAACGCATCGTAATACCCGGCCTGGATAGTTCCGGGAATTTCAAAAGCAGTATCGCTATAAGGAATTTGCCTGCCCACCTGAACGGAAATCATATTGGTGATTTTCATCCGACTGCCGGCATAAACTTTGGCGTACAGGCTGTGAATGCCCAACGCCAGATCAGATACCCTTAATTGATAAGGGGCATTTTCCTCGCTCCCGATGGCCTGATCGCCATCGAAAAAATCAACTTTTGTAACGCCGGTGCCAGTAATGTTAACTGAAAGGTTCACCCTCCCGTTGGGCCACGCCTGCGAAAAATCAGAGGAGATTACCCCGGAAGCGGCCATATCTTTGCTCGTGGCCATAACATTTGCCGGTACCTCGAGTTTATATCCGTCGGAAAAGGTAACGGTGAGAGGATTAATGGAATAGTTATGCGCAGCATAAGTGATTTCCCCGTTTTTAATGAAGGTGGCTGCGATGGGATAATCTGCGGTTACTGTGGTATTTACTCTTCCGATAGCGTTCATGGAATGGAGCCAGTGATATGTCTGGGCATCGGATATTCCGAATTTCAGCGAACGGCCGGGGTAGGAGTTGTATAAGTCGATGGCAGCCTGCGGATCGGAGAACGACAGATATTCCCACATCACATCGTGCCATAAATTGGCGTTCGCTTCGTTACTGAGAATCCCGGTATTGGCCTTTATCTCATTCCAGAGCTTTTTCGCGTAAACGGTGTCCTGTCCCAGATAGAGCGATCCTCCATGAACCGGATACATTTCGATACCATAAGCGGCTGCAATATCCGAAGTCCAGAAAGTTTGATTATCGTACCCATTTCCCCATATGCGGGAAACCAGGCTGAAATTATATTCCGGTTTAAGCGTTCGTTCGTGTTTGTCGAACCAATACTCTTCCGTGGCAGTTTGTTCAGTTGTATACAGATAAATGCCGAGATCGCGGATGGCCTTTTTGCCGGTTATGGTTCCCCAATGGATCAGGGATGAATTGAACTGCATGCTTTCAGAGCTCGATTCCTGATCGTTTCCGAATGGGAAGGTGGCAAATCCGTTGGCCCAGCAATGACCGGCGTAAGGACTGAAATTGCGCAGGAAAGGGAACTTTGTGTCATTCCGGTCGGATGAGGCGGCATCGCGTACCAGGAGATTGATCATGTCGCCCCACCGGCTTGCCCAGCCCGGGTTGAACTGTTCCACAAAAGCGGCGGCATGAATGAAATATCCCCAGTGAAAATGGTGGTCGTTAAGGTTTGAATCCTGCTGGTGACCTGCCGGATAGCCTATCAACGCCGACCAGGTTGTATTGTAGTAAAAAAGAAAAGCAACCTCTCCGGCTTCAGCCTTTAGCCAGTTTTCAAGCCTTGACCGGACTGTTGTAATCATTTTGTTGCGCGCCGTGATATTTCCCATCTGGTCGGCAATGCGTGCGGTTTGAATCAGGCGGTTCATGACCTGGCCTTCGTTGTATGAATCGGTCCAGGTGGCTAACCCGTCGTTCTCAATCTGCGCGACTTTTTCATTGAGCGATACCGCGCTGAAACCGGGGCTGTAACCGGCCAGGTATGGCAGGGCGGGAAGTATTCCGTGAAAAGTGTTTTCAACCATGAAGCTGTTTCCCGACAGGGTTTTTATTTCGCCACGGATAGATGGATAACTGTAACCTGCGGGTACTGCTGATAGTGCGGACAAATGGCCCCACTGATGCGGCAATAATCCGATCAGCATATTAGTTTCAGTACCCTCTTTAACCTCAGCAGCCACTGTAAACGTACTGGTCAGTGCGGCGCTGGTTTCATTATAATTCCAGTCGACGGAGGTGTTGGCGGGAAAAACATACGCGTACTTTTTGTACTCTCTGGCAACAGATGCAACATTGTTGGCAGCAGGAGGTATAAAGGCCATCGACCAATAATTTTTCCCATTCAGTACCGAGGTGTAAACGGTGCCATTTTTTATCCAGGTACTGCCTGCAGGTGCGTAAACAGCAAAATCAGAGCCGTTTTGTGAATCTGTAATAATCAGCATTTCGTTTTCTATGACCACGGTGCCCTGGGTAACGTTTATCAGGGCTATATCCGTAGTTTTCTTGATGAAGTAGAGAAATGGCATGGCGATCCCCGCTGTGGCATAAAAATCATGCGTACCATCGTTCCAGGCCATGGTAACCGTCCAGTCGGAGTAATCGGATACAGTGGCTTTGGATGCATTCAGACCGGATACGCCCACTGTAACCGGCAGCCTGTCATCGAGGGGCTGACTGCTGCCATTGGCGCCTGATGAGGGGACAATATAACTAACCACCAGGCCTTCGTTAACTGTCCGCATGGCAAGGGGGTAATTAAACAGATTGGCGGCGTGGTCCGATTTTATCAGGGCCGACCACCAGTCGTTTGTGGGTACCGGTTTGCCGGCAGCCTTACCGCTCAGCTGCGGCGAACCCGATGGGCAGGAGTTCCGGTTGGCGGCATCAACACCCGGAAAAACGGTGGTATAGCTTCCGCTTCCTACCTGGATAATCTGGGTGAATCCCTGAACAGATGTCAGGAGAAGAATACCTAAAAATACAACGTTGTTCGTTCTCATAAATTTCTACGTAAGCAGGATTCCGCTTGAACCATGCCACCGAGAATCAATAGCAATCCTCCACCCGCCGTGATTCCTATAGCTCCAATTCCCCTTTTATTTATTTTCTCCAGCGCAGTAGCGCATTGATCTTTTGTTAGTTCATCAATGCTGTTAACCCCATACGATTTGTACCATTGGGCCTGAGTTTGACCGGGATGTGAAAAACCGAGAATAACGCCAAAAAGCGCAATTCCGGCATATTTCCGGAACTTTCCCTGTAGCATAATAATGGAATTAACGGTGGTATTAAAACAAACCCAATATAATGATAATTAATGGATCGCGAGCAAAAGGCAGCTGAGCGTTAACAAAAAATCGGTACTTTTGTTATTAACCTTAAATTGTAATTAGAAGAACCATACTATGAGGACAAAAAGAGTGTATTCGATTATTGTTTTAATGATGCTGGGGATTTCGATATTAACCTCCTGTAAGAAGGAACCCATCGGATCGGTCAGTGGTTTGGTAACCGTTTACGATGCGACGTCCCCTTTGGTGAAAACTCCCATGGAAGGGGTTAAGCTTTTTCTGATTAATACCGATTTTAAGCTCGATTCGGTTGATTATGCAAATAACGTGGGTGCAATTGTCGATTCTGCCGTTACCGGTGCTGACGGCAAATATCAGATAGCAGGTATTCCTGATGGCAACTGGGCTGTCATTCCGATTCCGGATACCATTATGTACCGTTTTGAGCTCGAAAGCGCGCTGGATTCAGTCAGGTTTAACATCAATAAGGAGTTATTTACTTCCACGGTTAATTTCAAGGCCGCGAAACCGAATAGCACAGAGGATGGTTTTCATGTACGTCTTACCATTATTAATCGTGGCCTTGGTGGGACGGTTGCCTTTTACAGGCCGGTTTTTCTGTTCAATATCGTCCCGACGATAAGACGCGTAAAAATTAATAATCAACTTAGTTCAACTGCCGATGATATAACATTGAATCTCCATTTCGGGATATTCTGTTCCTTTTATGCCGTGTCTAATAACTTTGTGGTCAAGGCTCGTGATGAGTTCGACAAACCTCAGTATACCTACTGGATCACCTACGATTATTTCAATACACCTGCCTACTCTCACTGGCAAATCGACTGGCCGGGGAAAACCATTTACCGGGTTGATTAACTCCGGAGGATAGTTTAATCCATTTGGCGTTAGTTAAAATCTATATTGAATTCCATAGGAAATAAAATCAGGTCGTCCAACAGCCAATTCAGCAGTTAAACCAATATGGGCTGAAACATAAGCTCTGAGTCCAAATAGAATAACCTGATACCCAAATTTGTTTTGTACAATTGGATTCCAGAATAGATCCGGTCCAATTTTCAGAAATTTCATAACCGAAGATATATCAGGGTATTTACTCAGGATATCATATAAAATTCCGTCGGTACTGGTATTTATCGCGTTTCTTTGATAACCCAGTCTGAGTCCTGAGTACATATCAATTCGTTTCTTGTTCCCATAATGAGCCAGAACCCTGGCTCCGATATTAAAACGTGTGAGATCTGCACCAACATTGCTGTTTATGGTGTCAGTTCCGGTTATTATTTCATAATTGGTAATCGCAAAGCCCATTTTCTGGTAAGAACTTATAAGACCAACACTTAACCAATTTTTATACAGGCAGTAATCCATACTTGCCTGAATTGCCGGGTGTGAGAATGTGCTGATGTTTTTAGTTATTCCGTTCGCCTGGTTAAATATGAAACCTATTGCACTGGAAGATAATGTTGCCGAAAAGACAAACTTATGCTCCTGATTCTGAGCAATAAGAAAGTTGCTCTGCAGGAACAGAACTATCGCATAGAAGAAAATTTTAAAAGGCTTTCTCACGGTGCTTTAATAGTGGTATTGTAATAAACGGAATATAGAAATAATTAT
>CAILAQ010000029.1 GCA_903832165.1 uncultured Bacteroidota bacterium
TCTTCTTCTTCGTCTACCGGTCTTCTTCTTCGTCTACCGGTCTTCTTCTTCGTCTACCGGTCTTCTTCTTCGATTTTGTATTCGTCTACCGATCTTCTTCTTCGAAAGTCACTTGTCACCCGTCACTCGTCACCTATTTGTCGTCCCATTTGTCAGTTCTGAACGGTGCAGCCGGCAAACCCAGCACGTTAAAAAGGTTGGTTACGTCAGTGGAATTCCATCCAAATCGCACTGCAACCGGTGCGGCAACTTCGGAATTATAAACAATTACCGATTTGGCATCGTCAACGTAGGCTTTAGCAGGTTTGAAAATACCATCGGCACCAGCAATCTGAAAGCCAGCCAGTTCATTGCCGAAAGAGGTTAGTCCGCCCGACATATTATCAAACATAACCCGTATACTGTTAGCTTCAACCTGCATAGCACGATACATAGGTCCGGCATGTGAAGTATTCACCAATCCATAATCTTTTGCCAATGCCCAATTAGCCAATCGATTACCAACATCAAGCTTATTTCCAGGATGAATATTCCTCAGATTTCCGATATCCATGGTCACCACCATACCTGTATTCGGCAGGGTTTTCATCGCATATTCCTGAGCTTCACGCAATAGGCCGGTGCTGAATTTATCCTGATATCTGTATGGTGCAATTTGTACAAAATAGAATGGGAAATTGCCCTGATTCCAGTCATGACGCCAGTTATTGATCATACCTGTGAATATCTTGCGGTATAAAAGACCATCGTAACGGTTCGATTCTCCCTGATACCAGATCGCCCCTTTTATTGCAAAAGGGATAACCGGCCTGATCATTCCATTATAGAGCATGGTTGGGGTATTCGGATAATTACAGTTAACACAGTCAGGCATCTGAGGCATGGTTTCGAAAGCACGTGACTGTTTCGCTTTCCAGGTCCCGGCAAGGGAATTCCCTTTTTTTGATTTCTTCAAATGGATTTTCAGATCCGTTTCTTTACCATTGATTCCGCCTAATCCTGTGGCATTGGCAACCTCAACAGCCAGCAGGTTTTCACCGGCTTTGAGGACTCCGGCAGGAATATCGTATAAACGGGGAGTTGTATAATCACCCGGATTCAGATGGCTGCCGATCAGCTTGCCATTAATCCAGGTAACATCCATCTCGTCAATCGGTCCGAGTTCAACAACCACTTCTTTTCCTACCCATCCTTTAGGAACCTTAAAGCTCATCTGATAATCAATGATTCCATTAAAAGCACCAAAGGAAGTTTTTGACCATTCGGCAGGAACTGCAATATCTTTCCATTCTGCTCCGCTAACCTTAGTCATTGTCCAATCAGGCCCCGGATCAGAAAAACCAAATCCAATGGTTTTCACCCATTTTTCCTGCTCTTTATTGTAATTATCAATAGCCGTTTTAAAGAATAATTCCGGATCACATTTACCAGGTGTCGTTGCAAACTTCGGTATCTTGCTGATATACTCACTGCTGGTCCATGCTTCAGCAGCAGTGCCGCCCCAGCTTGAATGAATAAGGCCGATAGGAATATTCAATTTTTGCAATAATTGCAAACCGAAAAAATACCCTGTGGCGCTGAAATCAGCAGCCGTTAAAGGAGTACAGGCTTCCCACTGACCGGAACAGGTATCAACCGGGACGAATGAAGTCGCCTTTTTCACGGTAAAAAGCCGCATGGTTGGGTTATTCGCCGAAGCAATTGCCTCAGCCGATCCATCTATCGGACCACCCCATTGCGGCCAGCCTTTCAGCGGCATTTCCATATTGCTCTGACCCGAGCATAACCAAACCTCACCGATCAGGACATCTTCAAGCACAATTTTATTCTTTCCTGATATTCTGATGGTATAAGGACCACCGGCAACCGGGGTTTTCAATTTAACCATCCATTTGCCATCGCTTCCCGTAGTGGTGGAAATGGCCTGCTCATCCCATGAACCAGTTACACTAACCTGTTCATCAGGTTTTGCCCAACCCCAGACCGGAGCGTCACTTTTTTGCTGTAAAACCATGTGGCTGCCGATAACAGCCGGCAATTTTACCTGCCCGATTACGCTGGAAAAAGAAAACAGTGCGTAAACAATAAAAACTAGCTTCAAAGATTTCATATTGGTTCGATTATAATTCTGAATTTCAGTTATATGGGGAGCTTAACAATAAAGGTTGTTCCCTGACCCGCTTCAGATTCAAAGGAAATTTCTCCCTTGAGCATGGATACTAATTCGGTAGTAATCGCAAGGCCCAGCCCGGTACCTTCAAAATCGGCCCTGCCTTGTAAATCAACCTTTCGGAATCGTTCAAATACCCTGGTTCTGAATTCCTCAGGAATCCCGATGCCAGTATCTTTTACATAGATATTCAGACTGCCCGGCGATAATGTATAGCCAAAATGGACACTGCCTGAACGAGTGAATTTCAATGCATTGCTCAGCAAATTATTCACAATCTGGAATAACTTGGTCTTATCAGTATGAAGCAACAACGGCGTTGAGGATAACGGATCGCATCTGAACTCAATACTGGTATTACGCATCTTATTCAGATCATACAACTCGAGCATGAGTTCATTCAGGTCAAATTCATTAATACTTAGTGAAACCTGACCGGCCTCTATCTTGGCAATATCGATTACTGCATTGATCAGATTCAGCAGTCGCTGGCCGCCCTTGGAAATAATTCCAAGATATTCCAGTTGCCTTGGATCTTCCAGCATCTCCTCAAGCAGTTCGGTAAATCCAAGAATACTGTTCATCGGAGTCCTGATCTCATGGCTGATATTGGCAAGGAAGGCACTTTTCAGACGATCACTTTCTTCAGCCTTTTCTTTAGCGGCGATCAGTTCCTCCTGATTTTTTCTTCGTTCAGTTATATCAGTGGCAATGCCGATTAAAGCCAGAGGTGTATCATTGTCGCCTCTGATAATTGCAGTGGAAATATGTACCGGAAAACTAGTCCCGTCCTTTCTCCGGTTAATCACCTCACCACTCCATCCTCCACCCAGGGTTTCGGAGAGAATCTCATTGCTTGAAGTGCCATTTTCGACATTCAGCGACCTGACCATGCTGATATTCTGGCCCACCAGTTCTTCATGCGAGTATCCGTAAGTATTACAGAAAGCCTGATTCACGAATATGATGTTATTACTGGTATCTGTCATGGAAACACACTCTTTGATACTGTCGATGGCCTGTGCAAGAGTCTTCAGGTCATCTTCCTTAACCTTCCGGTCAGTAATGTCGTTAAATATTACCTGAACAGCATTCTGCCCTGATAACTCAAAAGGAACTGCCGTTAATTCGGAGTAAAATGGTTCTCCATTCAGCCGGAGCAGTTTTGGTTCAATCACCAGCACCTCATGACTCTGATTGGCAATCATACTCATTCGTTCATGGACGATCAGTTTAAAATCCTGATGAACAAAATCCAGCATTCTTCTTTCGATAAGATTGTCGGGGCTGCCGGCCTTGAGAATCCGAGTTGCCGAGTAATTAGCAAAAATGATGTTGCCGTCAACATGAATCAGTATTCCTTCCGGAGAGAGGTCGGTAAGCTGCCTATACTTTGTTTCACTTTCCCTGAGTTCAGTCTCCGAAGCAACCCGCTGAGTAATATCATCGAAAATTGTAGCAAACTGACCGATTTGATTGCTAAAGGCAGTAACTCTGAAATGTTTGTCAAGCACACTGTCATAATGCTCAAATGTCACCGGCTCGCCGGTGAGTGCAACTTTTCCATATCTTTCTATCCAGAAAAAATCCAGCCCCGGCATAACTTCAGTTGCTCTTTTGCCGGTAATTTCCTTTGAAATCAGACCGGTGATCTGTTCAAAAGCGGGATTGACATCGAGATAAGCATAATCCACCGGGACGCCCTGTTCATCGCAAATGATTTCATGATGGGCAAAACCCTCTACCATGCTGTTAAAAACGGAAGCCATTCTTAAAAGCGTTGCATCGCGCTCCATCTCTGCTAATTTCTGGCCGGTACTATCGATAATAAATCCTTCAATGCCGATTGCTTTTCCATCTTTTTTAACAGGCCTTGCTGAAAAATTATGATATCCGATAGTTCCGTCCTTGCACCTGCGGCTAAAATCGCCCGACAG
This sequence comes from uncultured Bacteroidota bacterium, assembly GCA_903832165.1. Taxonomy (GTDB): domain Bacteria; phylum Bacteroidota; class Bacteroidia; order Bacteroidales; family UBA12481; genus UBA12481. The sequence goes on from CAILAQ010000029.1 coordinate 4,108, forward strand.
AAATTCTGGATCATCAGACAGGATTCCGTCAACAAATACCTGAGCTTTTTCTAAATCCTCAAATTTCTGAATGTCGGCAAAATGCTGCCCGATAATTTCTTCGCGGTTATTATACTTATAAAGTTTAATCCAGGAATCATTGACATCTCTGAAGATCCCTCTTCGATCGATGAAGAAATAACCGGCTCGCGAATCTTCGATAATAGAACGGAACCGGCTTTCATTTTCAGCAGCTTTGCGATTTGTATCAGATTCGCGCAGGCGCGTAAGTCCCATCATAGCCAATGACTCCGTAAACGCTTTGATAAAATCAAGATAATCCTTAGCTCGTTCGATGGTCCATATCGGCACTTTTCTAACCGCCTCCATATAGTCTTCCATATCAAAGCTATAGCGGACTGCCTGAACTCTGAAATAATCATGATCGGGCGGTTCCAGGAAGAACTGGCCAGTGAAAAAATTAGCCAGATGATGACCTTCAATAATAATCGGCACGGCA
>CAILAQ010000030.1 GCA_903832165.1 uncultured Bacteroidota bacterium
GGATTCTTAGTAATTCTCATTAATTTGAAGGGTAATGAAGACTTTCTATAGTGTGCAAAACTTTTGCAAGTGAGAAATATTTTTCTGGCTCGCCTTCAAAATGGATATTTCGGACTAAGCTGACCCCCTGAGAGCGGAATAAAATTGGCCGAATAAAGAAATGTTGTGAATATGAAGCAACTGACATTCTGGCGGATGCTGACCCCCTTTAAATAATAAGTCTTGCTATGTTTTTTTGATTTTTGAGGTGATGAAATTAGTTAACATTCTCAAAAAATTGGATCATGTTGACCCCCTGAGATAGGGAATTAAGAAACTTCATTTTATATTGTGGGGTTCTTTTTTTTGGGGGGGATCATCAAAAAATCGGAGCATACTGACCCCCTGTAATGGGAATCTTTATAAAAATCATTCATTACTATGGGGTTCCTTTTGAGGGAAAAGCATCAGGAAATCGGATCATGTTGACCCCCATTTAAAGACTTATTTAGAGAAGTTTTGGTTGATTAGTGATAAAATAGTTATCACTAAAAAGAAGGGTCGAAGATGGCAGGAAAACCAAAACGTATGAGTCAGATTAAACAATTATTACAACTGCACGGTCAGGAGAAGAAGAAAAAGGAAATAGCCCGTATTTTGGGGATTAGCAAGAATACGGTAAAGTCATACCTTGAAAAATTCAGGCTTTCCAAAGAGGGCATTGATTCGCTTGTTTTGCTTGACGATCCGGTGTTGGAGGCAAAATTCCATCCGGGCAACCCTGCCTATAGCGATGACCGGTTTGAGCATTTAAAACCACACCTGGACTATTTTGAGCAAGAGTTAAAACGCCAAGGCGTTACCCGTAAACTGCTCTGGGAGGAATACCGTGAGGGTCAATCTAAAGGTTATGGACTTACCCAATTTTGTTACCATTTATCACAGCATCTGGCAGCACGTAACCCCTCGATGGTATTACACCATAAGCCGGGCGAAAAGCTGTTTATCGATTTTGCAGGCAAGACCCTGTCTTACGTTGATCAGCAAACCGGTGAGGTAGTTGCTTGCCAGGTATTTGTGGCCTGTTTGCCGTATTCGGATTACAGTTTTGTGATGGCAGTAAAAAGTCAGCGAATCGACGATTTTCTTCATGCCCTTAAATGTTGTCTGGCAGAGTTTGGTGGCGTTCCGCAGATATTGGTGCCGGATAATCTGAAATCGGCCATTACAAAGGCCAGCAAATATGAACCAGAAGTAAACCATGCACTGGAAGATTTTGCCAACCATTATAGCACTACCGTAGTTCCTGCGCGAGCCTTCAAACCCAAAGACAAAGCACTGGTCGAAAATCAGGTCAGGCTGATTTATACCCGCATTTATGCAAAACTGCGCAACGAAGTCTTTTTTGATATTACCTCTCTTAATCGGAGCATCAAAGAAAAGAACAAAGATCACAATCAAACCCGCATGCAGCAAAAGCCTTATAGCCGCGAAGAATGTTTTCTGTCAAATGAAAAACACCTGCTTGCCCCTCTTCCCACCCAGGACTATGAACTTAAATATTACCGCTGGCTAAAAGTAGCCAAAAACAACCACATCTTTCTGGCACAGGACAAGCATTATTACAGCGTTCCCTACGTCCACATTGGCGCAAAGGCAAACGTAATTTACACCCGCAGCATGGTTTATATTTATATTGCTGGCAAGCAGGTGGCCGTACATCAGCGCAATTATAGCCCGGGACGTTACAGTACCTGTAAGGAGCATCTGTGCTCGCATCATCAACATTATCTCGACCGCAGTCCTGAATATTATCTTGCAAAAGCAAAAGCTATCAGCGAACCATTTTACCAACTCATTGGCGAAGTCTTTAACCAAAACCGTCACCCTGAACAACTCTACCGCACCTGCGACGGCTTCATGAGCCTGCAACGCAAAACCGATTCCGGCAAGTTCAGTCGTGCCTGTACTTTGGCGCTGGATTACAAAAACTTCAGCTATCATTTTTTGACTAATGTAATCAAAAATAATACGGCAGATTATCTTGAAACAGATGCTGATAAAAAAGAAAAACAACAACAAAAACAAACTTTACCCAAACATCAAAACATCAGGGGTAAAGAATATTACAAACAAATAAATCTTAATTTTTAAAATTTAAAAGTATGATGCAGATCGAAACACAATTAGGCCAATTGCGCCTTCACGGGATGAACCAAAGCTGGAAGGCAATGACTGAAACCCGCCAAAACAACGAACTAAGCCTGACCGAAGGTCTCGAAATTCTTCTTCAGGCCGAACAACAGGAAAGAGAAAACCGACGCTTTGATCGTCTCCAAAAAGTTGCCCGCTTCCGTTATCAGGCATCTGTCGAAGAGATGCGCTTTGACGCTTCCCGCGGAATCGACAAGGCACTTATTACCCGTCTTGCCACGGGCGAATATCTCTCCAAAGGTGAATCGGTTTTGATTACCGGAGCTACCGGTTGCGGCAAAAGCTTCATTGCCTCAGCGCTCGGCCACCAGGCATGTGCTCAAGGATACAAAGTAGTTTACTTCAACACGCAAAAACTGTTGATGAAAACAAAAATGTCCAGAGCCGAAGGCACTATCTTTAAACTCTTCGAGGACATCTCAAAAGCAGCATTGCTCATTCTCGATGACTTTGGGCTTACTCATCTTGAACATCAACAGCAACTCGATCTGATGGAAATGATCGAAGACCGTCATGCCAGATCATCAACCATCATTGCCAGCCAGTTGCCCGTATCAAGCTGGTTTGATGTTATTGGTGAAGAAACCATTGCCGATGCTATTTTAGACCGTCTGGTACACACTTCGCACCGAATAGAATTGAAAGGTGAAAGCTTAAGAAAAAAACTGTAATATTGTCACGTCTTCTCGTTCTTTGAACCAAATCTTAAAGGGGGGTCAATATCACCGATTTGGGGGTCAGTATGACTGAAATA
>CAILAQ010000031.1 GCA_903832165.1 uncultured Bacteroidota bacterium
CCGATCTGGAACACATTGTGCCATGCCGCTGATGCAACGGTTCGGAATACACGGAACCGTAAGGGCATCGTTTTGTTTTTATAATACGTTTGAAGAGGTTGATCGCCTTTGTGAGGCGCTGAATACCGTTCTTGATTTAATGGGTTGATAGATATGACATGATGTCAATAAGCGAAATACAAAAGGAAATCATCGAGGAATTTGCCAGTCTGGGCGAATGGATGGAACGCTATAATTACCTGATCGATCTGGGAAAAAATCTGCCTATGATCGATCAGGCTTATCGGAATGACGAATACCTCATCCGTGGCTGCCAGTCGCGTGTTTGGCTGAACGCCGAGCTTCGCGACGGGATAATTTATTATACAGCCGATTCGGATGCTATCATTACCAAAGGGATTGCGGCGCTGATGATCAGGGTATTTACCGGTCATACCCCTGCCGAAATTCTCGCGGCCGATCTGGGCTTTATTGATGCGATCGGACTTAAGGAACATCTTTCACCTACCCGTTCCAACGGGATGGTATCGATGCTCAATCAGATGAGATATTATGCAATGGCCTATCAGGCAAAACAGCAGAACTGATTATGCAGACAGAAGTGCAAATCGTCCGGGTTCTCCGGAATATTTATGATCCGGAAATCCCTGTCAATATTTACGATCTCGGGTTGATTTATGAGGTTAACGTGCTGGATGAAGGAAAAGTCACCATCCTGATGACCCTCACTTCTCCCGGCTGCCCCATGGCAGATGAGTTGATCCAGGAAATCCATGAAGGAGTAAAAGACGTTGAAGGGGTGAAAGAAGTGGAGGTCAAACTGACGTTTAACCCGTCGTGGAACAAGGATATGATGAGTGAGGAAGCCAAACTTGAGCTGGGATTTTTATAATCGATATTGTTATCCGAAACTGAAATAACCGGTAAAATCCATCGAAAGGCCCTGGATCTGGGCTTTTCAGCCTGTGGTTTTGCATCGGTTGAAGAGCTGACGGAATTGAGGCCGGAATTTCAGGAATGGGTCGATTCGGGCAGGGCAGGGGAGATGGGTTATCTGGAGAGGAATATGGATTTGCGTCTTGATCCCGGTAAATTGGTGAAAGGGGCAAAAACGGTGATCTCACTTGCTGCGTCCTATTACTACCCGATTCCACAACATATTCCGGGCAGTCCCCGATTTAGCAGATACGCTCTGAGCGAGGATTATCATAAGGTATTAAAAGCGCTCGGACACGAATTGCTTAGCTGGATCAACACGGAGATTGGTCCGGTCAGAGGACGGGTCTTTACCGATTCAGCGCCCATCTTTGAACGCGAATGGGCCCGGCGCGCCGGCCTCGGCTGGTTAGGCAAAAACGGCTGCCTGATCATTCCCAAAAAGGGCTCTTACTTCTTCCTCGCCGAAATTCTTATCGACCTCGATCTTTCTCTAAGCCTTCCGTCTTCTGGTCTTCTGTCTTCTTGTCTCTTGTCTTCTTCAAGTCTTCCGTCTTCTTGCGGCACGTGCACCCGCTGTATTGTTGCCTGCCCCACCGGAGCCCTCGCCGTTGACGGGCCGATGGATCCACGCAAGTGTATTTCCTACCTGACAATAGAACATAAAAGTGCGATCCCCGCAGAATTTGAGGGTAAATGGAGCGATTGGATATTTGGCTGCGATATTTGTCAGGATGTGTGTCCGTGGAACAAAAAGCCTTTACACTCCGTGATACCGGAATTTGAGCCCCGAACCGGAATATTGGGTATCGCTGCTGAAACAATTGAAAACATGGATGAGGCTGGTTTTATTCAATTATTTGATGGAACGCCTGTCGAACGTACGGGTTGGACGGGAATTTTAAGGAACTTTGCCTTTTTGAGCGGAGGGGCGAAATAATGAGACTTTTGCTGAAAGTGATTTTTTTCTTACTGGTGAGCTTGTTGCAGATTGTTATACAGCCGGTTCACGGTCAGGATTTTATTATTCCACCTGCCAAGGATTATGTTGCTCCTAGTGAATACCCGTTTGGCTCAGTTAAGCCAGGCGATACGATATGGCTGCCCGCAGGAACCCGCGATCACCTCAAGATTGCCAATTTCCATGGACTCCCCGGGAAGCCGATCGTTTTTGCGAATCTTAACGGACAGGTGATTTTTGATACGGATAATAATTTTGCCCTTGCCTTTAACGGCTGCTCCTATTTTAAGCTGCTTGGAAAACCCGGCCAGGGATATCAGTATGGTTTTTATGTCCGGCGTGTAGGAGATTCCACTGGCAGCGGCATATCGGCCAGCAGTAAATCCACGGATTTCGAAATGGAGTTCTGCGAAATTGCCAACGTCGGATCAATCGGAATCCAGGCTAAAACGGATCCTGACTGCAATGACAACGGAACTCTCAGGGATGGATTCACTCAATATAATACGATTATTCATGACTGTTATGTACATGATGTAGGTGCTGAAGGGATTTACGTGGGATATAATAATTATGAAGGATTTTATTCCAGCACATGCAAAAAGATCATCTATGCTTCTGTTCTGGTTGGCGCGCAAGTTTTTAATAACCGTATTGAACGCACGGGCTGGGACGGAATTCAGGTAACTTCGGCCGTGCGTGATTGCGAAATCCATCATAATATCCTGGTTGATTGCGCAACACTCATGGTAAGCGGCCAGATGTGCGGTATTCAGATTGGCGGAGGAACGGTGGCAAAGTGTTATAACAATAAGATAATCGATTCTTATGGTTCCGGGATTCTGTTGTTTGGAAATGGCGGAACTGAAATATTCAACAACCTTATTATCAGGCCGGCTAAAAGATATTTTCCGGATGACCCTGGTAAACGCGAGCATGGTATTTACATTTCGGACAAAACAAACGATCTGCATACTTTTTACGGGGTATACAACAATACCATCATTCAGCCTAAATCGGACGGCATCAGGGTGGTTAACACCGTTGATTTTGAGGTGCGGATCTTTAACAATGCCATCATTGATCCGGGTGCCTATGATGAATATGAACATGACAATACTGACCGGGAAGGGAATGACTCTTATATATATGATGAAGGGCGGTTCGGTAATATCACAAAATCCGGTAACTATTTCAACCGGTCAGCC
>CAILAQ010000032.1 GCA_903832165.1 uncultured Bacteroidota bacterium
CGCAGTCAGAATAATGGTATCTTTCCATTACCAAATCTCATGAATATGCGGAACCTATACCTTTTACCATTGCTCGCAGGAATGCTGGCAGTTACAGAAACACATGCACAGGCCCCCGGCACAAAGGGCAACGGCAAAGTATTCTACTCGGAAACCTTCGGCTGGGAAAATCCGGCCGATCCCAAAGGCTGGACGGCACCAGCCGGTTATTATTTCCTTGATCCCCAGGACCAGGGAACCAATTTTGTTTGGTGGAAGGGCCGGTTCGACGGAACAGGAACACATGACCAGATGCTTCAGTCCACCACAAAGGATAACGGCTGCGTCGCCCTTTTCATGGAGATTTTCCAGGTCCCGGGCAGCCCGGAGATCAGGGTGGACAACTCATTGGGGTTTCCGGTCATGAACTGCAGTGCACACTCCTCAGTCGTGGTCAGGTATGAAACACACTTTATGGGCTCCTCCCCGGTGGATATGTTTCTTGAGGTTTCAGTGGATAACTGGATCCATTCAGCCTCCTACAGTGTCAATTTCGGTTGCGGTCACAAGGACAGGCCACTGGATTACCCGGCCGGAGTGCCGGCAATCATGGAAGTCAATATCTCTGATGTCGCAGCCGGTGCGTCAAACGTTCAGATGAGATTGCACTGGATCCACTCGGCTTTATATTATTGGGCGATCGACGATTTTACTTTATCGGAGGCGTACAACAATGACCTGAAAATAAGCTATGTGAAAACGGAATGGGACGACAATGATCCGAATACCAAGGTACCCTGGATTGCCAGTATCCCGAAATCGCAGCTGACCGGCACTAACGGATTCAGCAATTTCGAGACTACCGTACTCAATTTTGGTGAATATGATCAGGAAGAGGTTCAAATGGATCTGGATATCACCAAAAACGGAAACAACGTATTTCACAAGACATCGCCGAAGAAGGATCTTTCTTCACTCGTGATCGATACAGTCAGGATCGCAGACAAATATTCACCTGCGGATTACGGGCATTACAAACTGGCTATGAATTTCAAAGCAAAAGCCGGAGACGAAAATCCAGCGGATAATAAAAAGGAAGCCTTTTTTAATGTGACCGACAGCATCTATTCACGCGCTGGTGATATCAATAAACTTGGCTGGTCGTTCACCAAGGAGCGCTACGATGCCGCCGCTGTTGCAAATGTCGGCTTCTTTACCGGATCGATCTTCCCGATTTACAATGATTGCGAGGTGAGTTCAATTTCTGTGTTTATTGCCGGAGGAAAGGCCGATGCACTCATCAATTACCGTTACTCTCTCTATTATGTCCCGGTAGGACAGTCAGACCCCACTCCGTTTGAACTGCTGTCAACGGAAACTATCCAGCTTGATTCATCTGATTTCAACACCTGGGTGACCCTCACTTTCGATAAGGACGGTGAATCGGAATTCCTTAAAAAGGGTGACCTGGTTTATGCAGGTTTAACCTTCGATAATATGAATCCTGAATACATGGTCAGGCGTAATAAAGGCCTGGAAATCGGAACCGATAACACGGTCAAGCTTATAGAGTCAACATCGATGGGATTTTACAATGGAAACTGGGAGACCGGCCTGGGCGATTATATCGGAAAAAGAAATCTGATGATCCGCCTGAACCTGAACGACCACGCCAATATAAATGACGGTACCGGAGCCATTCCGCAACTGGCATTCCTTGGACAGAATTACCCCAACCCTTTCAACGGCAGCACTCAAATCAACTATGAGCTTGCCTCCGGCTCGGACGTGACTTTCGAACTAACGGACATCACCGGGCGTAAGGTTATCGAACTTAACAAAGGCACCATGCCTGCCGGTAAGCACACGATTTCTCTGGAAACCGGAAACCTGGGGGCCGGCATCTATTTCTATACTTTGAAAGCCGGTAATTTTCTTAAAACCAAGCGGTTGGTTATCAGATAACATGTTCAGAAAAATAAATTTAAGCAGATATATCCTTCTCTGTTTTACCCTGATTTCTATCGGTAATTCCCCGGCAATTAGTCAGAATGGCCTTCACGGATACATCGCAAGCTATCCCGCCCAGCCCCCTGCCTCTTATGGTGAAGGATACGGGTTTTATTCGGCCATCTGGCCTCTGATAAGCACACCTGTCGCAAATTTCCAGATTGGCTTGCCCTCCAGTTGGATAATTCCTGATAATTCTGATAACACCACCACTGCTCTCTGTCCGGTTGGAACGGTTGCCAGAGATAACTGGCCGGAAAGAGGTCCTACTTACAGTGATGTTTTTCAGACCGTTGAAGGTGGACCCGGCTATTGGGCAGGGAATAAGTTCCATTACGGACCACCGAAATTTAAAATGAATTCGACACCAAACTGTTATACTCAGGAAATTTCCACACCAGGCTGGCAATTTTTTTGGAGCGACACCCCATTGCCAGACAGCATTTTAGGCATCGCCCAATTATCAAACCGCATACTTATTCCTCCGGACGGAATGACCTTTCAGGGCAATCCAAACGGAGACCTTCTGGGGATCAGTTATATGTCACTGCCGCTTACCCCTGCCTGCAGCGGCGAATATCCGGTGGGCGAAAAAAGCTGGACCTGTTTTTTAAATGCTCAGAATTTCAAGGGCCCATTGGCCTATTATCTCCCGGAAACCTGGGCTAAAATTTCCAAGAATTATCCTTTCGATCATGGCCGGGGGCTCGATTCACGCCCCACAACCAGAAACCTGGCAGGCGGTACCATGGAGTTCAACACCGTGCCGATCATGAGTGCTACTGATGCCAGCCAAAACCGCTACTACAAAATTCCCCGCCTGCAATTTCCGGTGGATAGCTTAAACAGAACAATCCTGTCAAAAGACGTGACATTTTACAGCAAGAACGCAATTTATAATGCAGTTCTCGCATGGAGAAACGGCGGTCAGGTTCCTTCAGGTTCTTTCACTGCCAGTGGGACCTACAAGCCGGTTATGCGCACATATCCGGTTACCTATGATCAGAATGGAAAAACCGTAGCCGGAATAAACGAGGTGGCTACTCCGGCTGTTTTCCAGAGCAATGCATTCGGCCTGAAATGGACCGGCAATGTTACAGATGGAATGGGGAATTTTCCTGAGTATTTTAAAGACTCGGCAAATCTCAGAGTCGCCGTTCCAGTTTCAAAGATCCCGGTTTCCACGGGTCTCCTTGATAAGCAATTCAATGCTCCATCCGAAAATCCCTCACCCTATCATGCAGAATTAAAGGGTTCCTGGAGAACTCCCGGTCCGGTGGCAGGTCCATTTTTCGCCTATCTCAGCGACCATTCGATGGTTACCTATTTTTGGTATCGATTTATAGATCAGCCGGTTTTTCAGCAGTTTAAATGGACTCAGGGCAAAAAGGACAGCCTGCAACTGCTGGTTGAAACCATGCAAAGAAACTGGACGATCGAACAAACTTATATGAAGGCCCCATCAAGTGGCAGCCTGGTGGCATTTGACACGGCACTTTTTGTCACTCCGCCAACCGAATATTCCATCGGATATGTTCCGATTGTGGTGGCCCAGGAAAAAGGCGAAGCTAATCATGCAGATAATACCCCTGCTGGTTTTCCTGCCATCGAAGTTTATCCAAATCCCGCCTCTCATTCTTTAAATATTTTGCTGAAATCGAATCCAAACCCCAATTCAAAACTTCAGCTGATGGATCTCACCGGAAAAATTCTTCAGACAATAGATCTGCACAACATGAGGGAAGTACTGAATACCAGCTCGCTTTCATCGGGCATTTACATCCTGAATTATACCGATGGAATTTTTTCCGAGAAGATTAAGTTTGTTAAGGCAGAATGAAGGATCTTCAAATTGCGGCTGGAGAAATTATGAAAAGGCCTATCAACAGACGGGTTTTTCTTAAAAAATCAACAAATCTCGCTGCCGGACTGGCGCTCATCATCGTTCTTGCCGCTTATCAGGCAACCCCTGTCTTTACACAGGTTAAAGACCAGCAAATGCCAAAACTTCAAAATCCCTTCTCAGCTTCCTATATCCGTGAAAATCTGGCTAAATCAAAGCCGCAGATGATATTCAATGAGCAAATCCTGACAGGTCTCAAAGGGAAAATAAAAACTGATCCTGTTATCGGAAATTTGTATCAGGCTATCCGGCTCAGCGCTTTCGCCATTCTTGATATGCCGGTCATAAAAAGAGTTCAGACCAGCAATGCGATTCTCGATATTTCACGGGAGCTGCTTCGCCGGATTAACATGCTGGGTTTGGTTTATTTAGTGGAAAGAGACAAGACGATTCTGGACCGTATCAACCTGGAGGTTCTGGCAACCAGCCGCTTCACGGATTGGAATCCTCCCGTTTACCTTGATGTTGCGGAAATCTGCATGGCCATGTCACTGGCTCTCGACTGGACGCTTGATGATTTGCCGGAATCTACCATCAAAGAAGCAAAGAAGGCATTGATTGAGAAAGGCATCTACCCAAGCTGGGAGGAATATGGCGGAAATAAAGATAATATATGGTGGATAAACCACTATAATAACTGGAATCAGGTCTGCAACGGCGGAATGATCGCCGCATCCATTGCCATTGCCGGTGATGACCCGGAACTGGCTGCGAAAACCATCAAACGGTCATTAGATGGATTGCCCAATGTGCTCAGTTCCTATATGCCCGACGGAATTTATCCGGAAAGTCCGATGTACTGGGACTATGGCACCAGCTACACCGTATTAACCCTGTCGATGCTCGAAACCGCGTTTGGTTCCGACTTTGGCCATAAGAGCTATCCCGGTTTCATGAAAAGTGCCACTTATAAATACATGACTTCCAACCTGCCTTCAGGCTGGTATTACAATTTTGCTGACTGCGCTGACAAGCCGGAAGTTGACGGAAATATCATTATCGCCTGGTTTGCCGCGCAGACCGGCAAAAGTATGTTTTATGACAGGGAAAAGTTCCTGACTCCGGCCAAAGATATCCGATTGAGTTATTTAACGGGAGCTGCCATGGCATGGCTGTCGCAATACAGGGAGACGTCAGGCGAAAAACCACCTGCAAATTGGGTGGGTAAAGGCAAGACGCCTATTGCGGTATTCAGGGGCGAAGGGGAGAACAGCGACTATTATTTTGCTGCAAAAGGCGGCTGCGGCGCCGTAAGTCACGGCAATATGGACGCCGGATCCTTTATTTTTGAATTGAACGGAGTACGCTGGAGCATCGATCCGGGTATCCAGTCCTATATGATCGGCGAAGAGGGTTTCGATTTATGGCGCCAGTGCCAGGATTGCCAGCGTTGGGAATTGCTGACTAAAAACAATCTCGGGCATAGTACGATTACAGTGGATGGCAAGCGCCATATTGTTGATGGCTATGCACTCATCAAGGAGCAACGGACCGGTAAAAACCCGGCTGTTACGCTTGATTTAAGCCCAACGTTCAAGGGACAACTTAAAAGCGCTTTCAGAAAGTTTACCAGGGACAGTGAAAGATCTTTGCTTATTGAAGATGAAATCAAGCCTGATGAAACGACAAAGGAGGTAACCTGGCAACTTATTACTCAGGCTGATGTGGAAATCGTTGCTGATGGAGCGATACTGAAACAGGATGGCAAAAAGTTAAAGCTCACCAATTATTCTCATCCCGGTATCAGATTTACCGTTGTATCCCTCGATCCTCCGCCTCATAAGCTTGATAAACAAATAGATGGCCTTAAAAGAATTGAACTCGTGATACCGGTTTCATCCGGTACCGGCAAAAATGGCTACATCCTCATTAAGGTACGCCTGGATGGATAAGTAAATACAAAAAAATCATCATTAAACCAATATAATATCATGCGTTCCCTGAGTTTAATCCTCACCGGTTGTGTTCCATTTATGGTCACTCAGGAGAGCCCCTGTTCAACAAGGAAAACCTCCGACCGACCCAATATTATTTTTGCCATATCGGATGATCAGAGTTATCCCTATGCAAGTGCTTATGGTACCAGGTTTGTCAAAACGCCGGGATTTGACCGTATTGCCGCAGAGGGCCTGCTCATTGAGGGAGGATATGAATTAGGTGCCACGGGTAAAACCTGAGGGCCGGGAACTGTCGATACGATAAACAGGGTAAAAAACAAGACCCTGACAGATAAGAATTATAATGCAGCTGATGAATCGGACTATTGGAATCAGTTTCAAAAATTCGTTAAGGATAAAGATCCCGTAAAACCCTTCTTTTTCTGGTTCGGAACCAATGATCCTCACCGGCCGTTCACCCAGGGATCAGGATTGGCCAGCGGTAAGAAACTGCAGGATGTTGATGTTCCTCCCTTTCTTCCTGATTGTGATGTTGTCCGCTCGGATTTGCTGGATTATGCCGTGAGAATTGAGCGGTTCGACAGCAACCTGGTGAAGATGATAAAGATCCTGGAAGAGATGGGAGAACTGGACAATACCCTGATCATCGTGACTTCGGATAACGGAATACCTTACCCCAGAGCCAAGGGTAATGCCTGTGATGCCGGCGTGCATGTGCCCATGGCATTGCGATGGGGCGACAGGATACACACCAGTCGTGTGATGGATGATCTGATCAGTCAGATCGATCTTGCCCCGACACTTCTGGCGGTAGCCGGATGAATGGACAGGGGGATATCTGGGAAAGTTATCCCCGGTTCGGGGGGATAGGAAATTTCGGTGGTGATCACCCGGCATACAATGGTGTATACAATGAGTACCTTGTGCAGGAAGGTCAGAGGATCCCGCAGTATCTGTTTGATTCAAAACAATACAGGACATTTTTTGATCAGACGGGGATCAGCAGGAAGCAATATGTTGATAATCTCATGAAAAAAGGTGCGATATTGTATTGATTAATATTGTATTTGCTGAATGACTTGATTAATGATCACATAAATGAAAAGACAAACCAACAGACGGGTTTTTCTTAAAAAATCAACAACCCTGGCTGCCGGACTGGCCCTGCCCTGCATTTTCGGTAGTGCCTCTTTCGGTCAAAATCCACAACAGGAAATTGATATTAAATCCTTCTTTAAATCGAACCGTGAAGATGCATTAATCCTGACGGAACGGATCTTTCAAAAATGCATTCTCGAAAGGATAATGCCTCCAACACCACCACTGAAACATAACTGGGTTTATCCGGGCGGGCCCTATTATAAGGGACAATGGATCTGGGATACCATGTTCGTGGTGGATCTGCTCAGTATTTTACCCGACAAGAAACAGGTGATCCGCGACATCTTTCAGAACTATTGGGATTTCCAGGACCGCTGGAATCAGAAGATGCCTGAATATGCACACAATATGGTAACCGTTGCCATTAAAACGGAGCCGCAGGAAGTTCGGCAGTTTTCCCAGATCCCTATTCTGGCCTGGGGAGTGGAGCGCGTTTTTCAACGGAACGGCGACAGGGATCTGCTGCTGCAGTGCCTCCCCCGACTGGAAAAGTTTCACAACTGGTATTGGCGCGAGCGGGATCTCACCAATGACGGAATGGTAACCGTGGGCTCTTATAGCGGGGATATCCAGCATGCGCGATGGGAGACTTTCGATTACGAATGCAATATGGATGACCTGAAACTGGTAAAACACCCAACACGCAAAGGGGAAAATGAGGGTGCCTGGTACGGCGATATCTGGGTAACCGGCAACACCGCCTATCTGATCATGGCCGAGAAAAGTCTGGTAAGATTGGCTGAGGCCATTGGAGACAAGGCGATGGCAGCCCGGAGAAAACCTTTTATCGATAAAGCGGTACAGGCCATGAGGGATCATATGTGGGATGAGAAGGCAGGAACTTTCCTGTCAGTGAAAAAAGATACGATGGAAAAGATTCCTGTAGCTACCATCAGCAGCTGGGTCCCTCTTGCAGCAGGAGTTCCTACCAAAGCAATGGCCAAAAGAATGGCAGAGGTACTTTCCATGGAATCCTGGCAGACTCCGCTCCCGATCCCAACCGTTGATCGCAATGACCCGAGATGGAAATCAAGCGACTTCTGGCGAGGAGACGTATGGCCGTCAACCAACTACCAGATCGCCAGCGGACTTGCCGCTTATGGGCATACCGGGCTGGCCGCCATCATTGCCGATAAAACCGTTGAAAATGCCATCAGGAACGGGATCAGCGAACATTATGATTCAGTTACCGGTATGCCGCTCGGAATCCCCGACTACTGCATGAGTGCTTCGATAGCTACGATGATGCTGGACGGCATGACAAAAAATTACACATTGCAGCTAAGGAATATATGAATAAGACTTTAACCTTTCCGGTAATCCTCATTGTTCTTGCAATGAATCAGGCAACCCCTGTCTTTACCCAGGTTAAAGACCAGGGATTACCTGCCAGCCCAGTCAACTGAAACAATAATTTCGTTTCTTCTGCCAAAAAACTGGAATGGAGGGTTATACCCGAGAAATCTGTAATTCCCCAGTGAGGTGATCTCATTTTCTTTCAGAAGATTCTGAAGTTTTTCGGAATATAATTTCAAATCCTTATCAGAGGCATATCCACCAAATCTTATTACTGCAACAAATTCATCTTCTGTATTATGAATAAGGACATTTGGGTCATTGGGCTTAGGCAGGGTTTCTTTTGTATAGGCGGAAGGCATTACGAAACTCATCGTGGAAACAGAATCA
>CAILAQ010000033.1 GCA_903832165.1 uncultured Bacteroidota bacterium
AACTGAATTACGCAGTCTATATAATATATAATAATCAAATTTTTTAGGCATGAAAAAGCATACCCTTGCTCTGACGATTCTTTTAATTCTTGCCAGCCTGTGCAGTCAGGCTCAGCAAAAGCCTGTCAGCCCGGCGCTGAAAGGTAACGGTAAAGTATTCTTTTATGAAGATTTCAACTGGGCCAATCCGGCTGATGCAAAAGGCTGGACGATGCCGGCCGGATACCAGCTGCTCGATCCCGACGATATCGGATTTAATTTCGGATGGATGCCTTATGACAGCATTCATTGCATATTAACCAATGAGCCGCCTCTCAATTCCACCACAGGAAAAAATGGATACCTGGGAATTTTCCTGGCCCTTCTGAATGAGCCCAATGAACCCAGGCTTACCATTAATAATTCCATTCAGTTTCCGCATTTCAATTGCAGCGCGCATTCCTCTGTTGTCGTCCGTTATGAAACTCATTTCATGAACGGAGGTCCCGGTTTGCAGCAATTGCAGGTTACCGTCGATAATGGCGCTCACTGGGCAAATTATAATGTTGGTTTCGGCGTGAATCACAAAGATCGCCCCAATGATCTGGCCCCGGGTGTTCCCGCCATTTATGAAGCTAATATTTCTGATGTTGCTGCCGGTATGTCCGATGTTATCATCAGGCTCCACTGGGGTATGACAACACTCTATTTTTGGGAACTTGATGACTTTTCACTCGCGGAAGCCTATAATAATGACCTGCGACTGAATTATTTCACCGCAAAATGGGACAATGAAGTCGTTGATGATCTGGTGACTCCTTATTTAGTTATTCCGAAATCACAGTTAAATGGAACCGTTGGGATCTTTGGGTTTGAGTCCTCAGTCCTGAATTTCGGCGAATACGATCAGGAAAACGTTTATATGAATCTGGATATTTCAAAAAATAACGAGGTTATCTGGCATAAACAAACCACTCCTTTATCAGTCGTTTCGACCTTCGAAACTGATACAATGAGAGTTGCAGATAAATTTGTGCCGGTTGATTATGGTCATTACAAGGTGGCCTATAATTTCAAACAAAAGGAAGCTGAAGAGACCCCGGACAATCAGAAGGCAGAATTCTTCTTTAATGTCAGCGACAGCATTTACTCCCGTTCCGATGATTCTCCGGATTTGGGCTGGGCTTATCTGCTGGAACGTTACGGTGCTATCACCGTTACTTCCATCAATGATTATTTTACCGGTTCTGTATTCCCGATTACAAAAGATTGCGAAGTCAGCTCAGTATCTACTTATATTATGGGTGGATTGGCTGATGGAAAAATCGAATATCAGTTCCAGATCTGGAAATCTGAGACCGGGAAAACGGATGGAACCCCTATCAAGATGTTGACCACAGAGATGGTAACCCTTGATTCAAGTCAGTTCAACACCTGGGTAACCATGCCTTTCGATAAGGATGGTGAGTCGGAATTCCTCAAGGCGGGCGACCTGGTATATGCCGGTATTTCACAATGGGATTTGCATGAAGATTACATGGTTCGCCGTGGTAAATCACTGAAAATCGGAACCGATCGCAGCATCAAGCAGGTTGGACCTACCGCTATCGGCCTTTATGACGGAAATGTTGAGTACGGTTTGGGCTCCTTCGTTCGCAAAAACCTCATGTGCCGCCTCAACATAAATGATCATAATAACCGGATTGATGGAACCGATTTGGTGGGATCTGCAAGCTCACTCGGACAGAATTATCCGAACCCATTCAGGAATTCAACGGAAATTGCCTTTGAACTTGCTGATGGATCAGATGTTACCATTGAGATTGTAGACATGACTGGCCGTAAGGTTCTGGATCGCACTGAAGGATTCCAGCCAGCCGGAAAGCATACCATGACTATTGATGCCGCCGGGCTTGATTCAGGTATTTATTTCTATACACTGAAGGCCGGACAGTTTAAGCAGACTAAGCAGATGGTCATTTACTAGAGTTGACAACTTTATCCAGAGTTGCCAACTCTATCCTGGGTTGGCAACTTTCTGTAGAGTTGGCAACTCTAAAGTTATACCTTAACTCTAAGGTTAATCTTCCGTAGCCTGATATTCTTAGGAGTTACTTCCAGATATTCATCGGGTCCGATGTATTCCATGTATTGCTCCAATGAGTACCTGCGTGGCGGTGGTACGGAAACTTTATCATCGGTTCCGGAAGCACGCATGTTGGTCAGTTTCTTGGTTTTTGCCAGGTTGATTACCAAATCCGTTGGCCGGATATGTTCTCCGATAACCTGACCCTGGTAAACACTTTCACCCGGATAGATGAAGAAAGTTCCGCGATCCTGAAGCTTATCTATGGCATAGGCAATCGCAGGACCGGTTTCGAGTGCAATCAGAGCGCCGTTGCGTTTATTGCTGATCTCGCCTCTCCAGGGTTGAAAACTATCGAACCGGTGCGCAAAAATTGCCTGCCCTTCAGTTAAGGTCAGCAGCTGATTCGATAATCCCATCAATCCCCTTGACGGGATGCGGAAGGTCAGGCTGTTCTGATCGCCTTTGAACTCAATATTCTGAAGTTCGCCCCTGCGTGATGTCACGGCTTCGATAATCTTGCCCTGAAATTGTTCCGGAACATTGACCACCAGACTTTCAACCGGTTCATGCGTTACTCCGTCAATTTCTTTGAGCAGTACCTTTGGCTGTCCCATCTGGAACTCATATCCTTCACGCCTCATGGTCTCCACCAGGATCGATAAATGCAGAATACCGCGACCGTATACGTTCAGCATATCAGGAGATTCTGTTTCTTCGACACGCAACGCGAGATTCTTCTCAATTTCGCGGAATAATCTTTCACGAAGATGGCGCGATGTTACGAATTTACCATCCTGTCCAAAGAAAGGACTATTGTTGATGGTGAAAAGCATACTCATGGTAGGCTCATCAACTTTGATCGGAACAAGCGCTTCGGGGAATTCGGCATCGGCCACGGTGTCGCCGATCTCAAATCCTTCCAGGCCCATTATTGCGATAATCTCACCGGATCTCACCGGCGTCTTGATTTTTTCTTTCCCCAATCCTTCAAACAAATATAATTCCTTGATCTGCTCCTTCTGCACTAAGCCATGCTGCTTAACCAGCGAAACCCACTGACCCACCTGCATCGTTCCGCGAAGCAAACGCCCAACTGCTATACGTCCTACATAAGAGGAGTAGTCGAGGGAGGTGATCATCATCTGCGGTGTGCCTTCAACAAAAGGTGATGCCGGAATATGTTCGAGAATGGTATCTAAAAGATAGGTGACATCTTCTGTTGGATTATTCCAGTCTGGTCCCATCCAGCCTTGTTTTGATGAACCGTAAACAACCGGAAAGTCGAGCTGGTCGTTATTAGCATCCAGGTGCATCATGAGCTCGAAAACCTGCTCGTGTACCTCGTCCGGTTTGCAGTTTGGCTTATCCACCTTATTGATAACCACAATCGGTTTAAGATTCAGATTCAAGGCCTTCTGCAAAACAAAACGCGTTTGCGGCATCGGACCTTCGAATGCGTCGACCAGCAACAGCACTCCGTCGGCCATGTTTAATACCCGCTCAACCTCGCCACCGAAATCAGCATGTCCGGGAGTGTCGATTATATTAATCTTAACTCCTTTATAACGTACCGAAACGTTTTTGGCCAGAATGGTGATGCCCCGTTCCTTCTCCAGATCATTGCTGTCGAGGATCAATTCACCCATCTCCTGGTTGTCGCGGAAAAGCTTTACCTGATGTAAAATTCGATCTACCAGCGTAGTTTTTCCGTGGTCAACGTGGGCAATAATCGCTATATTCCTGATTTCGTACATGATCCTCCTTCTTAAATTTGGCCCGCAAAGGTAATGAATTTTTTTTGATACCCGATACCTGATACCCGATACCCGATACCCAATCATAGACCAAGACCAGTTTTGAATGCTGAAATTTCAAAGTCAAAAACCACCAATAGCAATAAACCCTTTTTGTCATTCCGGCGAAAGCGCGAACCTGATACCCAAAAAAGAAAAATCGACATCCGAAAGTTGTATTATTTTATTAATTTTGCACCGCATTAAAATTGCATATGGACGACTATCACGCGGATATTTACAGTTGTAACTAGTCTTCCGGAGGCCCTTTCACTTGCCTCTGGCGGACTTTAAAACGGAGGCAACATATGATTACATACTGGCAAATCGTTAGAAACGGGCTGCTGCCATTGCAGACTTACATTAAGGGCTCGGTTATAAACGTCGTCTCTCCAACGACCGAAGAACTTAACATCCTCAAGCACACATTCAAGATAGACGAGGATTTCCTGAACGATATCATGGACGTTGATGAACGATCAAGGATGGAAGTTGACGAAGGAAAACTGTACCTGATTTACAGGGTACCATATTATAATAAGGACAATGGAGGGCTGCCTTATGCAACCATGCCCCTTGGTGTGATGCTTTCCGAAGAGGCTCTTATTGTTGTCGGATCTCAGCATAACGATGTGCTTGCCGAAGTTTTTTCTAAAAATATCAAGAAACAGGTCGATTACGAAAATAAGATCGAGTTTCTCTTCCATATCATCGATTACTCGACCATCACCTATCTGAAATTTTTGAAGCAGATAAACGGCGAAACCAATCTTATCGAGCAGGCCCTGGAAAAATCGACGAAAAATGAAGAACTGCACAAGCTCCTCCTGATGGAAAAGTGCCTCGTTTATTTCAATACTTCGCTCCGCTCCAACGAAATTCTGATCGCCAAACTGCGGAATTCAAAATATTTCAAAAAGAATGAGGTGGATGAGGAACTTGTTGAGGATGTTATCATCGAGATCAAGCAGGCTATCGAAATGACGCACGTGTACAGCGATATTTTAAGCGGCATGATGGACGCTTTTGCTTCGGTTATCTCCAATAACCTGAACATCGTGATGAAGAAACTCACCATTGTTACGATAGCACTCGCTATCCCGACTATGGTCGCCAGCTTTTTCGGCATGAATGTCAAAAACTTTATGGAAGAGAGCAACGTTGCCTTCATCAGCATCGTTGTAGCTGCAGCAGCTCTTGCCGTTTCGGGCGTAGTCCTTATGCGCCGCAACAAAATGACGTAGAGAGGTTCGCTTCGCTCACTAATAGGCTCCCTGCGGTCGCTAATTGGTCGGCTGCGCCTCCCTAATAGGTTCGCTTCGCTCACTAATTGGTCGCTGCGCTCCTAATAGGGTCGGCTGCGCCTCCCTAATTGCACCCTGCGGGTGCTAAAAAAAATCCAGAAGATTACTGCTTTTACTTGCGAACTGAGTGAGCTCAATTAGTGAGGCGCCAGCCGAACCTCCTCCATCCTCACTGGCCCGGCAGGTGTTACTTCAATCGGCGCAATTTCCAGCTTAATCATCTTTCCCTGGAATTCTATGCGTTCCAGCCGCTTTTTATTTAATGTTGTTCCCACCTTGATGAAGAACGGAAAAAGATCCTCCCCAACAGCAATGCTCATGTCCTCAACCATTTCGTCCCAGGTAAGGTGATGCTCAGGATCAGCTTTCCACCGCGTATGCTGCACCCATTTCCATTTAGGATACCACGAAGGGCCAAACCGGTCGTCAATCTTTTGCCAGATATACCAGGTCTTGACCCAGTCTTTTCCATAACCCCAGCTCTTATTCATCGCTTCATTCTCATAACAGGTGGCCAGATCCATGGCATTTCCTTTCGGATCGTAGGTGAACATGGAGTTGCATTCCCTGTTTGCCTTGTCAAGCAGATCGGGCTTGAATAAAGCATTCACCTTACCCTGAAACCATCCTGCATGCGCCTCGCCACGATCGGGAATCGGTGCGATACCGGCAATCTTTCCTTCATCATTGGCCGGTCCGAACATGGTATGTGCCAACTCATGACCAAATATCGAAAGGACACCATGCCCATCCAGGCTTATTATCCCATTCTCTTTTGGTTTATAGATGTTTACTGCCCAACCGCCCCCATTTCCTGCACATAATATAAGATACATCGGTTCTGCAGTTGGTGTGGAGGGTAACCGCTGCTGAATAAAGGCCTGTGCCTTGGGAACGTCGTTCTTAACTGTATTCACCAGACCGGATTTCTGATTCGCAGCATAATAGAAGACGATGTTGCTGAAATTATCTTCCAGCTCCGGGTAAATAGCTCCACCGCCTTCCATGGTTTGCGGAAGACGAATTGTTCCCCCAACCGGCTTCTGAAAATCAGTCAATGCTGCCATCATCTTTGTAAACAACGAATCAGCCAGTGCCTTACGTTCGTCAGAATCCTTGCCCCCTTTTCGGATGGCCGATAAGTTCCCG
Organism: uncultured Bacteroidota bacterium; assembly: GCA_903832165.1. GTDB lineage: Bacteria > Bacteroidota > Bacteroidia > Bacteroidales > UBA12481 > UBA12481. The sequence continues at coordinate 6,315 of CAILAQ010000033.1, forward strand.
CACAATATAACTTTGCCTTTACCGAATTTCCTGATAGCCACTACTTCACGCGGGAGTCCATTGGGGGAGGGCATAGCACTCCACTCCTTTCCCAACTCCATCTTAGCCCATCGGATTCCGGAAATAGTTGTGTCCTGATTGGTAAGCCTGCCGCTAAAAGCAGAGGCAAGCTTGTTCAGTGTCCACTCACTCAGGCCTGGAGCCCCCGCAGGAGTTGCAGCGGAATTTGCCGGCGAAGAAGAGGAAGTCCGTGCGGGTCCTCCCCTGCGGATTGGGTTACCTTGAATAAGAAGGCCACCGCCGCCTTGTACGAATTTTACTATGGCGGCAATCTCCGCATCAGTATAGTCCTGCGCTTCCGGAGATGATTGCTCGGTGATAATCACATCATACTTTGTGTTGGGCCACCAGGCAAAAGGATAGATCTTATTTTCAGTATCGTACAAAACCCTGACCCGGCTGCAACCTTTCGGATCCAATACCGTATTTACCGTGGCATGGCTTCCGATTGCCCGGTATCCCGATTTATTCAACCGCTCAGGTAAGTCCCAGAGCGTGGCAAAAGAGCAATCATGGGCCATATCGACCAGTACGTTATATCCTTTGTCATTGACCACCGATTGTTCGGCAAACAACGGCTTTTGGGCCGAGAGCTTCTTGAAAGTTGCCAGCTCTAAGGTCTTTCCTGTCGTCCAGGCTCTGGTGATCTCGTTATCCAGGTTCCCCTGTGCCATAGCTGAAGGGGTACAAACTGAAAATGAGAGAAGTAGGATTGAAATGCAATTGGTAAATGACATAATTCTGAAATTGGTAATTAATAACCGGCTATATCAAAGTTAACTATTCCCCGCCAATGACGATCCAGAAGGATCCACCGTGCTTTTCAACCTCCTTCATGGTGGGATGGTCCCAGATTTCTTTCAGCATTCCGTTCAGCTCCGGGTTCTGGCTGATATGCCAGGCCGGGAAAACAGGTTTGTACTTTTTGGGATTGGCAAGTAAAAATGCGGCAAGCATATATTGCTCGGAATAGAACCGATCGCACATGAATGACGGGTAATCCCAGGGCAGGTAGATATCATGAAACTCCACAATTACCCCGGGCCGGAGCAAAGGCAGAATTTCAAGGAAAGTGACTGTTGCATCAGAGTTTGGCAGGCAACGATGCGAGTTGTCGATAAAGAGAATATCGTTTGCTTCCAGCTGATTGCTTATAAAATTGATATCCTCTATTTTTTCAAGAGGCTTTCGAATGATCTCATCTGCCAGATGATCAATGTTAGCTCTTGGAAATGGATCAATCGACAGGATATTTGTTGAAAGATGATGATCACCGATCGCTTTGCGCGCAACTTTGGTGGAATTTCCGGAACCTATCTCAATAAATCTTGCAGGCTTGAAATGGCCGATGAGCGTATAAAGGGCCATGATGTCGAGCCCGGGTAAATACCCGTTGTTCCAGGCTGGCTGGTTTTCGTCAGGCTCATTCTTTGACAGGTTAAGAGAAAAAAATGTTTCCTTATGGGTTGTAATTTCCTCAATTAAATTTGTATAATCAATATTTTCAATAAGTTGAAGTAGCCCGGGATGGGCAGGAAGCTGGTGTCCCCATCTGGGTTTCATATCCACCTTATATTCCAGTATCAGTTTCTGATAACCGGGATGCAGTAACTTGGCCGTCGATTTTAATGAGAATTTCATCATGAAGCGGATCAGTTGAACATTCGAATTGTGCGGTCGAATTTATTAATTAAAAAGGGATAGCTGGTCATCCAGCAGACGAAACGTTTTCCGATGATAGGGGCAGGGTCCGGCGGCACGTATGGCTTCACGATGTTCACGGGTAGGATACCCTCTATTATGATCCCAAAGGTAAGACGGATACTCCTCATGGATTTTCAACATGAAATCATCCCGGTGTGTTTTTGCCAGGACAGATGCCGCTGCAATACTCATAAACCTTCCGTCGCCCCGGATCTCGCAGCTATGAGGGATTCCTGGGTATGGGTTAAACCGGTTTCCGTCGATCAGCAGGAATTCGGGAATTATTTTCAGCTGCCCGAGAGCCCGGTGCATAGCCAGAAAACTGGCATTCAAAATATTTATTTCATCGATTTCTTCCGGATCAACACTTGCCACGGCCCATGCAATGGCTGACGCTTCGATTACAGGCCGTAGTAATTCTCTCTGCTTAAGATTGAGCTGCTTGGAATCATTTAATTGTGGATGAAAAAATCCTTCAGGCAAAATAACGGCAGCTGCGAAAACAGGTCCGGCTAAGCAACCGCGACCGGCTTCATCACATCCGGCTTCAATACGATTTGGTTCTTTAAAGGAAAGCAGATTTATACGGCTCTTCAATGCTTGAGAGCGGCTTCCATATGGGGTTCCTCTTTTTCCACTTTGATGCATTTTGCAAGATAGCAAGGAATGAGGCTTAGTGCAAGAGCTGTCGGAAACAAGATAAAAGCCAGAAGGAGTGGATTCAGGTCTCTCAGGAAATAACACATAACGAACAGTGCGGCATTCATGAGAATAATAGTAAGGGAAGCCTGTAAATGGCTGAATCCCAATCTGAGGAAAATATGATGAAGGTGGGTTCTGTCGGCATGGAATGGTGATTGGCCTTTGAGAATCCGAAGGGTAGATACCCTTATCGTATCAATCATCGGAATGATCATGACACTCATGATGACTGTTGGAAAGGCTCTCATAAAATGCACATTGGCAGGCGCGATTTCGCAGCAAAGTATTTTTATCGATAAAATGGAGAAGATGAATCCCAATAACAATGATCCGGAATCTCCCATAAATAATTTAAGTTTCTTCCCGAAAACATTAAAGCCATAAAAAGCCATCAGTCCGCCTGCCAGGGAAAAAGCGAGTACCGAATAATTAAATAAACCTAAGGCATCCAGCCATATCCCGAAAACCAATGAAATAAAGATCCCCATTCCACTTGCCAATCCGTCAATACCGTCGAGCAGGTTAAAGGCATTGATCAGGAAAAGAAATACCAGCACAGAGAAGACAATGCTGAACCAGACAGGCAACGTGCCGATTCCCATCATGCCGTGAAAAGTAGTAATCCGTATATCTGCAATTCCAACAACCAGCAGAGCAGCAATAGCTTCGGCAAGGAATTTTTTGGACCAGCTTAAACTGATGAGGTCATCCTTTAAGCCGATACCGAAAATGATCAGAAGGCCGGCAAAAACATACATGAATTCTCCGTCTGTGCCATTTCGTAAGAAGAGGGAAGTTCCGAGCATGGTAGCAGAGAAAATAGCAACTCCTCCCAATGCAGGCACTGCACCACTATGACTGGTTCGTCCATTTGGCAGAGCTACCAGCTTTTTTTCCCGGGAAATTTTCACAATTGGAGGTATGGTTATCCAGGATACAATAAACCCTGTAATTAAAGCCAAAACCAACGGAAAGTTTGCGAAGAGGAAAGTCATCAGGTTTAAAATAGGAATAATGCCATGAAGATACTTTCAACATCTGCGATAAAAAAACAGATTGAGTATCCTGCTACATTATTAATGTATCCTGCTGCCTTGAGCAGGTAACCTGCTTTGCCTACATCTTTTGATCCAACCCTTTTCCTGTTTCAATATGCTCGAAACTGGGGATAAGCTGTGAAAGAACTTTTACGATTTCAGATTTGGAGATTCCGGGAATTCGCAATGTTTCTTCGAGCAGACCGGTTACCTGCCGTATATCCTCGATGGGACGACGGGGTGCATTTTTTATAACTCCCAATGATTCATACAATTCAAGATCCACATCTTCCCCTTCAGTGCTGAATTCCTCATAGGCTTTCTCGCCACTGGTGTCGGATTTGAAAAAGTAAACGGGATAGTCAGGCAGCAGACTCTCTTTCGTGTCACGCGTCGCGCGTACCGTGTTTCGATCTTTTAAAAAGGCGCGGGCTTCCTCTTCGGAGGCACAGACTAAAGGTTCAAATCCCTGTTCATGTAAAAATGCTATCGCGATTTCGGAAAATGTCATCATGCTTTCTTCGGCAAGCTTGGGAAAGAAGATCTCCCCTGATTTGCCAAGGATACAGGCGAGCAGGCAGATTTCTCCAGATTCGCCGGGCGACACGAAAAATCTCTTTACGTCTGAAGGAGCCGATAAGGGCTGCTGTTTCAGCATTCGATACATGAAACCGTCGGGCAGGCTGCCCTGCGAAAAGGCAACATTGGCAAATCGGGCTGTGGTAATAGGAAAGATCCGTGAATAAGCCATGATAACCTCTTCCATGATTTTCTTACTGGCGCCCATGATGTTTACCGGATTGGCGGCCTTATCGGTGCTTACACAGAAAAAATGGTGAGGAGGTGAGGAGGTGAGGAGGTTTAGCAGCTTTTCTGCCTTGATTACATTATTTTCGAGTAGTGCGGTGATGGAATATTCGTCTTTTTCTGAACGTACGTGTTTATGTGCGGCAAAGTTGGCGACAATCTCAAAGGGCCCCTCATTGCTCAGTATTCTTTCAAAAACCGGATCCCCGAAATTAACCGGGTAGGTCTTGTAAACATCGGGCATCTTCACTCCATAGCTGCTTCGAAGATCGCGTGTCAGCTCGGTAAGCCCGTTCTCGCTTATGTCGGCAACGATCAGCCTGGCAGGCTCATATCTTAATAAAGCTTTAATATAGGAAGATCCTATGGTTCCTGCACCGCCGATGACCATAGCTGATTTGCCCTGGATTTCGCGAAGCAGGGTTTCATGGTTTTTCAGGAGATCAGGAGCAAAGAGACTCTGTTCGCGATGTGTAATGTTCCTTGAAATAAAAGAACTGATATCGAATGGCATAATATGAAATTTGTAAAGGTGATCGGCCGTTAAAGATAGGGGTTTCAGTCATAAATATTATATTGGGATCAAATTCTCTTGAACTGCCTATGGATGTCCTGCTTATTTACCCGGCCGATGGATTGCGGTTCTTTCAATCCATGGTACCACTGGGAATGTTGAGTATTGCCACCGTCATTAAGGAGGCAGGCTACTCGGTGAGGGTGATCGACCTGAATCATTACCACGGAAATCTCCGTGATGACCTGCGTGATTGGCAGCCTCGGATTGTGGGAATCGGAGGGACCACACCTTCACGGGTGAAAAGTTTCAGCATTGCCAGAAAAGTTAAAAAAGCCTCGCCGGAGACGATAGTCGTATATGGAGGGGTGAATGCTTCGTTTACCGCCCGGGAAGTTTTGGAAAATATTCCAGAGATCGATTATATCATTATGGGTGAGGGAGAGCTTTCTTTCAGGGCATTCTGTCATTCTGTTTTACGAAGATCCGGTGAGCTGTATTCAATTGCCGGCCTCGCATTCCGCTCTGAGAAGGGGATCAGGCTTAATCCCGCTCAACGGATACTGGACCTTTCCGCACTTCCATTTCCCGATCGTGATCTGCTGCCGGGAGATTACAAACTTGATATGGATTTTATCCCGGGTATTGCCGAGCCGCTTATCACCTCAAGGGGATGCCCGGCTATCTGTAATTTTTGCTCCGCCTCGCGTATGTTTCCCGGCGGTGTAAGGTATCGCCCGATGGATCAGGTGGGTCAGGAGCTCACGTACATGATGGAAAGGCGAAAATTTCAGGGACTTAAAGTCTTCGACAGTACATTTACCGCCGGTCGTGATCATGTACTTAGCTTCTGCGCTACGGTAAAACCTTTTAATCTGTTATGGGAGTGTGAGATACGGGCTGATACGGTCGACTTTGAATTGCTGAAAACCATGAAGGAGGCCGGATGTTACTATGTTAATATGGGCCTCGAAAGTTCAGACGCCGACAGGTTGAAGAAAATTGCCAAGGGGATAAGCACGGATCAGGCACTGCAAGTTATGGCAGATTGCCGCGAGATAGGAATCCTGATCAAGGTGTTCTTTACTTTCGGTCATCCGGGACAGACTTTCAAAGAGTGCAAAAAGGATATCGCATTTATCAGGGAACATCGAAAAAATATTGATTTTTACGCCGTTACCCCAGGCCTTAAAGTTTATCCCGGCACCCGGCTTGAGAAGGAGGCCCGCGAATCAGGATTTCTTCCACCGGATTTTTCGTGGATAACTTCACGGCCATCTTTGGGTAACCTTCTGTTGCTGGAACCTTCCAATACCTTTATTCTTTTTCAGAAAGGACTCGGACCATGGCGACTCCTGCAGATAGTTATCATTCTCCTGTTTTCCGGCCTCTATTCAACTCCGGAATTTATGGCTCGCATGATCCGGGAAAATCTGAAATTTCTTTTCCGGAAATAATCAGAATAGTCTGAAATTATTGAAATTTGTCAAAAATATTGTTGCCATGGCTAATCCATTAAAGGGTACACAAACTGAACAAAACCTGCTGAAATCGTTTGCAGGTGA
>CAILAQ010000034.1 GCA_903832165.1 uncultured Bacteroidota bacterium
TACTCATAACCGATTTCTCTCAGGATATCCGGAAAGGTGACTCCCGTGCATACGAAGGCATCAATTTCCCCCAGCATTAGTTTCTTGGCCAAAACAGCAGGATCGCTATTCAAGATCAGGTTCGTAAATCCAAGTTCCTGAAGATATTGCGTAGAAAACCAAGAGTTTACTGTTCCAATCTTATTCAGGTTTCTGGCGTCAGCGATGGAGGTAATGGCAATTCCGGAACCGGCTTTAGTGTAAAGCCATGTCGTGTTTGTGCCGAGAGGACCCACCCATTGAAAAAGGGTATCCCTGATTGCAGTACGATCCATTGTAAACAGGCAGACATTCGGGTTATTCAGTGCAAGGTCATATCCATTGCTCCACGAAGAAAGTTTGATATCGATAAAAAGATGCTTTCGTTTCATAATTTCATATACGATATCAGATCCGAAACCGGTGATTTTTCCGAAACTATTCCGGTAGGTTAACGGAGGATACTGTTCCGTATAAATCTGCAGGGTTCCCGGAAAATCAGATGAATTCAGATACTGTTCCGTGAGGGATTTCAGGGTACCATCAGCCTTAAGCACATCAATCTCCCTCTGAACATCAGCAACTACGTCGTCAGGAACATTTTTATTAAAAGCAATATAAACCAGATCGGTTCTAATCGCCAATTCAGCCATCACCTGGTAAATCGATTTACTCAGAGTCAGCAGGGCTGCTTCTGCGGTAATCTTATCAGATGGAAATAAGTCGATATTTCCTTTAAGCAGCTGATCAAATGCCTCGATGTTATCCTTGAAATAAACAAGATTTGTAAATCCCTGTTGAATAAGATATTGCTCAATGGCATTATCCTTCAGGACGCCGATTTTGGCAATTTTTTTGGCCTCCTCCATTGAATTAAGTGTAAACTGTTTACCGGAGGCTGCATAAAAGAGCCAATCTAATGAAGCAATCGGTCCGGCCCATTTAAATTTGTCCTTGCGTGTTGCATTGAGGATGATACAAAACAGGACAGCATTGTCAGCGGATTGAACAATACCATAACCTTCCTCCCATGGAAGAACACTGACTTCAAAGGGAATATTCAGCTTATCGCAAACTGCTTTAAGCACATCAGGTCCAAGGCCCTTCAGCGTATTTCCCTCCAGATAATTCAGCGGAGCATAATTTTCTGTTATAAACTGGAATTTAAACCGGTAAGGATTATCTGTTTTCTTATCGCAACGGGTAAACAGGAGGATGACGGTTGCCGCAACGACACCGAAAAGCAGAATTGGTTTTTTCATATCAGACATAAAATTGCTGGCTAGTTATAAAGCAGTTGGGTTATTGATTTTCCAAAGAGAATGGATTCAGAGGATGGCATGGCCATCCCTATATTTTCATCGCGGCCCTGAAGAATATATCTCGGACTAACGCTGTTTGCCTCATCAGCGGCCTGTTTACAAAGCTTTCCGATATCTCCTCCTTTTACGCGGTTCCATATCAAAGTCAGTTTCATACCAGGGAAGCCCGTTGACATTTCGTAATCGCCATCACTGTCGGAGGCAGAAAAAACGGGATCCCAGTTTTTGCCAAGATCCTGCTTAATGACCCTGATAATTGCATCCACTTTCCCCTGTCTTTGCGTTTTAACCCAGCCGGATTTATATTGAGGAAGAATTTTACCATCCGAGGATAATTCCAGTTCCATCGCAATAACATTTTCAGGGGACACGTTGTATCCAAAGCCCCCTATACCCGAGAACACCTCTAAGACAGGCTTATAGCTGGCAGATACAATAAACACATCGATTCCTTGTCCTTTAAAGGTTGAAATCAGATTTTGCATTTCCGGAAGAACACGAAGTCCTGTCTTAAAGGAATAGCTGACTGCACCGGCACTGGTCGTAAAATCTGCCGGTGATTGCCATGTTTGTTTACTGAGGTTATTTGCCAGTTCAAATGAAATGGCTTCTGCGGCCATGTTTTTAACTTCATCGATGGTGTGCCCGGCTAACAAATACAGCACCCATGGATATCCATAGTCTGCCCCGATAGACGCATTAGAGCAATATCCATCATATAAAAATGGAATTTTAGCAATAAAGTCCTGATATTGAGGGGTCTGTTGAATTTGCACCATCGACATGCTACCGTTCATACCAGAAAAATTATCAGACAGAAAATTAAAATCGTTTAGCAGATCGGCGTTAATGTCCTTGAGCAACATATTGTGAAAATCTGCACCCAATTGACTTACCCCATTTATATCATCTTTCAGTAATCCCGCAAACTGTGTTTTGGTAATTTTAAAACGGAGATGTGTCAACTGATAGCGCATCAGGGCTTCTTCGCAATCCAGGTGGGCACAGGTCTGATCCCAGTCGAGCACTGCATAGGAAGGTTTTTTCTGATCGTAGTATTTGCCGCCGACGCCGTAATCGGTGATTAAAAGATTTATGACCTGCAAATTTCTATCGGACCAGTTTAGCTGGTCCAGAGAGTTTTGTATAGCCCGATCGTCGTTTTTGCAGCTGTTTGTGAGCATAAGCAATAAACCCGTTAAGAGGATTGTAGTTACCGGACTGTTTCTTTTCATTATTGAAAGGCTTTACTTACCGGTCGGGTTCTGCTTAAAATCAATTTCGTTCACTTTTCGATCATACTCATAGAGTGTTTCCTTAAGCCGGCTGCCATCTGTATCGTAGGTGATCCAGGTTCCGTGAAGTTTGCCGAGAGAGTAGGTTCCCTCATAAAACTTGAAACCATTTTCACGCCAGACCACTGCTTTACCATTGCGCAGGTCATTTTTAAAGAATCCCTGGCTCTGTTTTTTGCCATTTTCGAACCAACTGGTCCAGGCTCCATCCTTTTTACCACCGGCAAACTCCCCTTCCATCTGGATTTTACCACCCTGATAATAATTGATTTCCCTGACCTTATCCTTTTTATCCCCGGTTACCCGGTGAAATGAAACCTTATGAGGAGTACCGTCAGGCCAGGTAGTTGTGATCTCCTTAAGGAGCTTCTCCTTACATCCAGTCAGCAGGAAAGCAACAGCTATCATAACGGTAAGTGCCTTGTTCATATTGATTTTTTGTTTAAGCACGTAAAAATAGGAAAATAAGCAAGTGGAATTCCGTTGAGACTAATCTTAAAAAAAGTTAAAGAGTGAACCTTGGTATCTCTCTTTTCCTAACTTGACACGTTTTTTGACCTAAACTATACTATAATGAAATACTTCCGCAAATTCTGGATTCTGGCCGGATTGCTTACAGCTATGTCTGTTGGCGCCATGGCCCAGTTTGTACCTCATTACCAATGGACCCTGCTCGATAAGAAGCTTATGGACCAGGTGATTGGTGAAGCATCCGGCGAAACCGCCCTGGCTAACGATATGGAGATGGGTGGATATACACGTAACAGGCCATCTAAAGAATATCAGACGGTGCTTTGGGAATCACAGTTTATCATGGACAAGCTGAAGGAATATGGCATTGCCAATGCGCAGCTGGAGCGATTCGGTGATATGGCACCGACCTGGGATGGAATCAGTGGTGAATTATGGGAAATATCCCCAGGGACAAAAAAACTGGCTGATTACAAAGACCAGGCAGCCATGCTGGTCCAGGGCAGTCAGAATACTGATGTTGAAGCGGAGCTTATCTGGATTGGTGAAGCACGCCGGGGTGAATATGATACACTGGCAGTTTCGGGAAAAATCGTGGTAACGTATGCCTCACCCGGACAAGTATCATCGCTGATTGTAAAAAACGGAGCTATCGGGATTTTGTCCTTTAACTCACCCAGGCCATTAGCTGATCCGATACAGATGCCATACTCAAGCTTAGGCGGCAGGGGCGCTGGTGAAACCAAGGGATTTGCATTTCAGATGCCTCCGAGAGAAGGATATTTACTGCGTGACAGGCTGGTGCGCGGCGAGAAAATCAAGGTTCATGCCGTTGTTAAATCCGCCATGGAAAAAGTTGACCTGCAGGTTCCTACCTGTGTATTACCCGGAACTGACCCCAATGCGGGTGAAGTGATATTCTCGGCCCATTTATTTGAAGGTGTGGTCAAGCAGGGAGCCAATGATGATATTTCAGGCTGTGCCAGTATTCTCGAAATGGCCCGAATGCTGAATACCATGTTTAATGATGGCCGTCTGGCTCGTCCGGCCCGTAGTATCCGGTTTATTTTTGTTCCCGAATTTTCAGGAACCGGTCCCTGGGTAAATGCCCATAAGGATATCATGGCAAAGACGTTATGTAATATCAACCTTGACATGGTGGGGATTCTACTGAGCCAGAGCCAGTCGTTTTTCAACCTTGAGCGCACCACGTTTGGCAATCCTCACTACATCAATGATGTGATGGAAAACTACTTCAGGTATGTCGGAGAAACTAACCGAACGAGTCTGGTGTTGTCGGGCCGCGAAGGATATCTGAACCGCATAGTTGCTCCCTCCGGATCTGATGAACCATTCTATTATTCCATTGAAGGGCATTACGGCGCATCCGATCATGAGGTATTTAACGACTGGGGTGTTGGTGTTCCGGCGATCATGATGATTACCTGGCCCGACCTGTATTATCACACCTCGCAGGACCTTACCAACAAGCTTGATCCGACTCAGTTGAAACGCTGCTGTGTTATAGGTGCTGCTGCCGCTTACACCATTGCCTCCGCGGATGCCGGAATGGCCTCAAAAATTGCAGGCGAGGTATATTCCAATGCCATCCGGAGAATGGGAATTCAGCAGGGAAGATCGATCGATGAGCTTTCGAAACTTCAGGCTGACAAACTCGAATCAGGCTACAAAAGAATCAGGGGTTATATTGAAGGGGCTTTACAGAACGAAGTGGAGACCGTGGAGTCGACCCTGGAACTGGCGCCGAAAGATGCCAACCTGATTGCTGCGGTGGGGCTGCAGACAGCTCAGTTGAAAAAGATGGCAGAGGGACAGTTATTGATTCTTGACCAGGAGATGAAACAGCTTGCAGCAAAGGTCGGAACAGCAGCAATAGTGCTCAAGGCTGACGATCTGGAAAAAAAGGCTATGACAATTATTCCTGCCGCTACCCCGAAAGTTAAAGAATCAGGATATAATGGTTACGGCAAGTTTATGCCTCAGATGACACGTGAACAAAGGACAGCTGCTTTTCGCGACATAGCCAATACCGGTGAATTGGAGCGTCTTTGCAACGGTAAACATAACGCTATTCAAATCAAGCAGATGCTGGATACTCAGTATCCGAAAGAATCGTCGCTCAAGGCAATTATCGACTATATCGAAATATTAAAGACTGCTGGCCTTATCAGCCTCGTAAACGTCAAAAAATAGACTCATGAAAAAAGCAATTCTTGCAGGACTTTTCGTTCTTCTGTCGTGGGTTGCAAGTGCTCAGATTACGCCCTATTATCAGTGGACGTTACTGAATCAGAAGAGTGTAGACGAGATCATTGGTGAGGCATCGGGCGAGACTGCCTATAATCACATCATGGAGATGGGGGGCTATACCCGGGCCAGAACTTCAAAAGAACTGACGACTACGCTGTTTGAATCGCAGTATATCATGGACAAGCTTCAGGAATACGGCATTAAAAACGCAAAGCTTGAAAGATTTCCGGATACCAATCCAGGTTGGAATGGAATCCGCGGGGAGTTATGGGAAACATCACCACGCCGGAAAAAACTGGCCGACTATGATGATATGCGGGTGATGCTTGTCTCAGGAAGTGAGGACACGGACGTGGAAGCTGAGCTGGTATGGGTGGATAATGGCCGTGCCTCTGATTTCGAAAAAGCCGATGTTAAGGGCAAGATTGTGGTAACTTATGGTGATCCGGGAGGTGTTGCCGGTCTGGTGAGGAAATATGAGGCATTGGGTACCATTTCGATGAGTTCACCGCGGCCACTGTTTGATCCCACCCAAATGCCGTGGACAGGATTATGGGGCGAACCGGGACAGAAGCTTGGGTTTGCTTTCATGATGCCTCCGCGGGAGGGTTATCTACTGCGAGACCGCCTCATGCGTAATGAAAAAATCAAGGTTCATGCTCTTGTTAAAACATCAAAAGAAATAACTGATCTGCAGGTTCCGACCTGCGTAATCCCGGGAACGGATCCTAATGCTGGCGAGGTGATTTTTTCTGCTCACCTTTTTGAAGGCTTATTGAAACAGGGAGGCAATGATGATATTTCCGGATGTGCTGTAATTCTGGAGGTTGCGAGAATATTTAACACCCTTTTTGAGGAGGGGCGTTTGCCGAGGTCAGCCCGCAGCATGCGTTTTATATTTATTCCCGAATTCTCGGGATCGATCCCCTGGGTGCAGGCCCACAAGGACATTATGGAGAAAACGCTATGCAATATCAACCTGGATATGGTTGGACTTTGGCTGAGCAAGAGCCAGTCATTCTTCAACCTTGAACGTACTACTTTCGGGAACCCGCATTACATCAATGATGTGGTGGAGAACTATTTCCGCTATGTAGGTGAAACGAATAGAACGATGATCTCCATCTGGAGCGGATATCTTAATCGCATTGTAGCTCCATCCGGATCGGATGAACCGTTTTATTACAATATTGAGAACCATTTCGGAGGATCGGACCATGAAGTTTTCAACGACTGGGGCGTTGGTGTGCCGGGTATCATGATGATTACCTGGCCTGATCAGTATTATCACACCTCTGAGGATGTTGCCGACAAATGTGATCCGACACAACTAAAAAGGGTTTCAGTGATTACTGCTGCATCGGCTTATACCATTGCCAATGCTGACGCGGGAATGGCCGGAAAGATTTCTGCCGAAGTGTTTTCGAACGGAGTCAGACGGTTAGGCCACCAATCTGCACGCGGGCTCGATGAGCTTTCCAAAGCAACTGCTGAAAACCTTCCCTCACTGTATAAAAAGGTGAGGGGATATGTCGATGGGACCATGCTGAATGAAATCGAAACCATTGAATCAGCGCTTGAGCTGGCTCCGGCGGATGCACAGCTAAAATCGACCATTGCCGTACAAACCGCCCAAATCAGAAAAATAGCCGAAGCGCAATTGGCTGTCATTGACGAAGAGATGAAAAAGTCGGCCATCAATCTGGGAATTGCAGTCATATCGTTAAAACCAACGGAACTGGAGAAAAAAGCGATGGCGATTATCCCTGTGCCCACCTCCAAAGTCAGAGAGAACGGGTACGGAGGCTACTCCAAGCTTATGCCACAGCTGACTCGTGAACAGAACAATTCATTTTACGGAAAAATATCTGATAAAACCGAATTAGAAAGGCTTTGCAACGGCCGGCACAATGCTGTTGAGATCAAGCATCTGCTGGAAACACAGTCATCGAGAGAATCAGACCTTCAGACCATCCTGGACTATATCGAAATATTGAAGACAGCTGGCCTTGTTACTTTATCCAGCGTGAAGAAATAGCTTCGCTGCGCTCCGCTAATAGGTTCGCTGACGCTCACTAATAGGTCGCTTCGCTCCTAATAGGCTCCCTTCGGTCGCTAATTTTGCGCTTCGCGCTAATTATTAATTAGTGAGCCGAAGGCGAACCAATTAGGGAGGCGCAGCCGACCCTTTTAGCGACCGGAGGGAGCCTTTTGGCGAGCAGAGCGAGCATACCCGTGGATGCCTTCATTTACCGCTCTTACTTCCTCTATTGTATAAAAGGCTTTGGGATTGAATTCATTGATCAGGCGGGCAAGGGTCTGGATTTCTGATCTTTTTACTATTGTATACACTACGTCCGATCAAGATTCTGAAGGATTTTTGTCATGGCCATCAACCAGATAAAAACCTCAAAAAATCGAATGCCATGATTACCTCCACTTTACTACTTTTCCCTTATTGCCGGCCATCCAGACAGCCCCACGGTTGGGAGCAACTTCCATGGTATGAAAACCATCCTTGCTTATCTCCATCCAGCTTTTGCCAGAATCCTGCGACATCCAGACTCCGGGTGGTCCGCAGGCAACAAGTGTTTCCGTGCTGATCCATCGGATACATTCCATAAAAGGCACCTGTGAAGCACCCCCGGGTACAATCCAGGTAAGACCATTATCAGACGAAATTGCAACATTAACGCCAGTGATTGTCATCTTCTGATAATGACCTCCGGCCGCAGCCAGCTTCTTTTTAGGGCCGAGGGCAACAGAAAATGCTCCTGCGGCAGGATCACCCTGCATCAATGGCAATGGGGCAACTTCCCAGGTTTTTCCATAATCGGCGGATCGAAAAGCCCGGGCAACGGAACCTCCGGTCACTAAGTAGCAGGAACCATCGGGATTTGCATCGAGGCTGGTGCCACTGGCCGCAAAAGCATATTCGCCGGAAACAAGATCAGGAACTTTGTCAGGTTTCAATCGTGACCATGTCCTGCCCCCGTCTTTTGTTTCCATAAGATATGGTTTCTCATCCACCGGATCTCCGACAATCAGTCCATGTTTTTTATCAAAAAAATCCATCCCATCGAAAAAAGCCTTAGGATCGGTATTCTGGTACATCAGATCCCAGGATATTCCCCCATTAACAGTCAGGTAAATAGCTGATCCTTTTCCAGGACCTGCGCTCATCAGCAGAGCCTCTTTGGCTGAAAAACCCTGCACATCACGAAAATCAAGCTTTCCCGCACCCGGTACTGTATCATGGTACCAGGTATAACCACCGTTACGTGTAACAGAAAACTCTCCTTTGGTACCAGAAACCCAAATCACACTTTTTGAGACTACATTCAGGCCGCGAATAGTTCCGGTCATGCCTGACTCCTGGCTGGAGAAGCCGGTTTGGGCGTGGAGGGATGGGAAGAGGAAGAGGAGAAGGACGGTTAGATTCTTCATAATGTCTGATATTTTAGAGTTGACAGCTTAAAGATGAAGAAAAGCTGTCAACTCGTGCTTCTTTGAAAGCTGAGTGCCATTTTAGAGTTGACAGCTTGAAGATAAAGAAAAGCTGTCAACTCGTGCTAAAGCTGTCAGCTGCGGCTTTGGATCAGGACCTCGAGGATTTGGATAGCAGCTTTGGGTATGCTGGTTCCGGGGCCGAAAATACCGACAACGCCAAGATCATAAAGGTACTGATAATCCTGCGGCGGGATCACTCCACCCACGATGACCATGATATCATCGCGGCCGAGTTTTTTCAGTTCCTCAATCACCTGAGGCACCAGGGTTTTATGTCCGGCGGCCAGGCTGGAAATGCCCAGTACATGAACATCGTTATCCACAGCATCCTTTGCGGCTTCAGCGGGGGTCTGGAACAACGGGCCCATGTCCACATCGAATCCAATGTCTGCATAACCTGTTGAAACTACTTTTGCGCCACGATCGTGACCATCCTGTCCCATCTTGGCAACCATGATCCTGGGACGGCGGCCTTCGAGGACGGCAAATTTATCGGCCAGTTCACGGGCTAGCTGAAAGTCTTCATTTCCCGTGTATTCTGATGCATATACTCCTGATATTGAACGTATCACAGCATTATATCTTCCAACGATTTTCTCACAAGCATACGAAATTTCACCCAAAGATGCGCGTTTTTTTGCGGCATCCACTGCAAGTTCCAACAGATTTCCTTCGCCGGTTTCCACGCAGCGGGTAATTGCCTCCAGTGATGCCTGGCATTCTGCTTCATTTCTTTCAGCCCGAAGCTTATTCAGCCGTTCGATCTGAGACAACCGAACCTTTGTATTATCGACATCGAGGGTTTCGATTGGATCCTGCTTGTCGAGTTTATACTTGTTCACGCCCAGGATAGTGTCCTGACCGCTATCGATTCGGGCCTGCTTGCGTGCAGCGGCTTCCTCGATGCGCATTTTCGGGACTCCGGTCTCAACAGCTTTCGACATACCACCCAACTCCTCCACTTCCTCAATGAGCTTCCATGCACGCTGAGCGAGTTCATGCGTGAGCGACTCAACATAATAGGAACCAGCCCACGGATCAACAGAGCGGCAGATACCAGTCTCTTCCTGAATATAAATCTGTGTATTGCGTGCAATCCGCGCCGAAAAATCGGTTGGCAATGCGATAGCCTCATCCAGTGCATTCGTATGCAGGCTTTGTGTATGGCCGAGGGTAGCTGCTAAAGCCTCCACGCAGGTACGCGTAACATTATTGTACGGATCCTGTTCTGTCAGGCTCCAACCGGATGTTTGCGAATGAGTGCGGAGAGCGAGTGATTTCGGGTTCTTAGGATTGAACTGCTTTACCAGTTTAGCCCAAAGCATCCGTGCGGCACGCATCTTTGCAATCTCCATAAAATGGTTCATCCCGACACCCCAAAAGAAAGAAAGCCGGGGAGCAAAAGCGTCGATATCAAGTCCCGACTCAACCCCTGTCCTCAGGTATTCCAGTCCGTCGGCAAGGGTATACGCAAGTTCGATGTCGGCAGTACCGCCAGCTTCCTGGATATGGTATCCGGATATGCTTATCGA
Organism: uncultured Bacteroidota bacterium; assembly: GCA_903832165.1. Classification (GTDB taxonomy): domain Bacteria; phylum Bacteroidota; class Bacteroidia; order Bacteroidales; family UBA12481; genus UBA12481. The sequence continues at coordinate 10,420 of CAILAQ010000034.1, forward strand.
GTTGAATTTAGGCATGTTCTTCGATGTATATCCGAAGATATCAGCGATAATCTTCATGCTGAATGCAGGCGGATAGATATAGGTATTCCGCACCATGAACTCTTTAAGGATATCGTTCTGGATGGTACCTGTCAGTTCTTCCAGTTTCGCACCCTGCTCGAGAGCTGCAACAATATAGAAGGCAAGGATCGGTAGCACGGCACCGTTCATCGTCATCGAGACTGACATTTTATTGAGTGGAATCGAATCAAACAGAACTTTCATGTCCAGGATTGAATCGATGGCTACACCGGCCTTTCCAACATCACCTTCGACTCTGGGATGGTCGGAATCATACCCGCGGTGAGTGGCCAGGTCAAAAGCTACAGAAAGGCCCATCTGACCGGCAGCCAGATTGCGGCGATAGAATGCGTTGGATTCTTCAGCGGTAGAAAATCCGGCATACTGGCGGATGGTCCAGGGCTGCATCACGTACATGGTGGAATAGGGTCCGCGAAGATAGGGTGGCAAGCCCGCAGCAAAATTAAGATGCTCCATTTTCGCCAAATCTTCAGCGCTATATTTTGGTTTTACCGGAATCTGTTCCGGGGTCATCCATGGTTTTGAATAATCAGGTCTCATAGCTTTTACTTCATTAAGATAAGAGCATTGAATTTCATCAGGGTTTCGAGGGCATTGCTCCTGACATGTATAAAGTGCTGTATTCCTGCAGATTTCAGCTGGTCCATTATCTCCTTCGGATATCCTGCGATCACCGGAATGGCTTTGTCACCTAAAAGGCTTGCAAATGAAACTCCGAGAGTAGCATATTCATCATCAGACGAGCAAAGCACCACGATATCAGCTTCAGCATTGACTGCAGCAGCGATCCCCTCCTCCACTTTAGTAAATCCGGGGTTATCGATCACCTTATATCCGGCACATCCAAAGAAATTGCAGGCGAAAGTTGCCCTGGCCTTGCGCATGGCAAGATGACCGATGGTCAGCATGAAGACGACTGGCTGAACATCAGATCTTTCGGTCTGAAAACGAAGGGCTTCAAATCCTTCAGCGGCACGATACAAATTCAGAGGCTGAGCTTCGGCCATATCTGTATCCATGATTTCAGACCGGACCCGGGCGGTATCGACCTTATGCAACATTTCATCCTGCGGATTGGGATACTGGTTTGTTCCAAGCAAGATTTCCCGGCGGTGAGCAATATTTTCGTCGCGCTCCATGGCGGCAGTAACGATGGCATCCTGAATTCTTCCTTCGTAAAATTCGTTGGTATATCCGCCGGCTTCTTCGATCTCCCTTAAAAGTTTCCAGGCTACTTCAGCGATGGAAGAAGTGAGGGATTCGATATAATAAGAACCAGCTGCCGGATCCGCCACTTTATCAAACCAGGCTTCCTCTTTCAGTAAAATCTGCTGATTACGTGCAATACGTTCAGCAAATTCAGTGGGAACCTCATAAGGATAATCGAATGGCAAAACTGTCATTGAATCCACTCCGGCCAGGGCAGCTGACATTGCTTCGGTAGTATTCCGGAGGAGGTTTACATATGGATCGTAAACTGTCTGATTCCACCTTGAAGTTTCAGCATGGATATACATTGGAGGGATTTCACTTTTATCGAGATCGTAGGCCTCCAGAAGTTTGACCCACAACATTCGTGCTGCCCTGAATTTTGCTATTTCCATGAAATAATTGGATCCGACAGCAAAGTGGAAAGATATTTTCGAGGCAATCAGATCTGCAGGAACGAGAAATTCAGTTAAAAGATCAAGGTATTGACTTGCCTGAGCCAGTGAAAAGGCCAGTTCCTGGGCGATGGTGGCACCTGCCTGGTGAAAATTACGACCATTTATGCCAACGATCTTCAATCCGGGAAACCTGGCTGATTTCTCCATCCAATCGGCTATTTCAGCCAGTTCCTCGTCGGTTTCAAACTCAAATGACCCGAAGAGACTGAACCCTCCGAGCATATCCCACTGACAGGAACCATTAACCTTATCAGGATTCAGGTTTCCGTTGTCGGCCATCTCATGCAGAACTTCAATGAGTACTGAGGGCTCGAAACCTTCAAAACTGAATTCAGCGCTTTCGAGAGGCAGATCTTTCAGAAAACCCCTGACATCCTCAATAGTATGGGGCTCTTCAAGATTAAAACCAATGGATTGAACACCTCGTGCAAGTAGCCAGAGGGCTTTTTCTTTCGCCTGATCGAAATCCGTTATCTCGATATCCTGCCGGATCAACCATGAATTTGCGCGGCCATCCGTGGCTTTGACAAATTCAAAATCCATTGGATTAAACTCACTGGTGTTCAATTTATCAAGATCTTCAGCACGATAATATGGTTTTACCGGAATGCCCTCCGGGCTCCTCCAGATCAATTTTTTCGTGTAGTCTGCTCCTTTAAGGTCTTTCTGAATCACTTGTTCCCACTCCCGGGCAGAGTTGGGCGGAAACTCGTTGAACAGCTTCCTGCTTTCATCATCCTTTATCATAATTAAATCATCTTTAGGATTCGGGCGCAAAGTTACGGGTTTAAACGGAACGCAATACGCGGGCAAAAGTGACTTTTGTCACTCTGCATTTCCACCAACTTTAGCTTTCTTTACTTTAAATTATAAAATACCACACTGTGAAAATCCGATTCACCAACGCTGCGATTATCATTTTAGCCATTGCGCAATTTTCCTGCGGGAATATTCAGGCGCCGACTGACCTGGCCAAAGAGAGCATAATTCCGCGGCCTGTTTCCGTTCAGGCAACCGCTGAATCATTTATTCTGACTGACAAAACAGACATTTATGTTCAGGAGGGATCAGCTGAATCAACCTCGATCGGCAATTATCTGGCAGGTAAATTGAATCCATCCACCGGACTGGCTTTAGAGGTTAAGAATACCACGGAGGCCCCGAAAAAAGGAAATATCTATCTGGTTATAAATAAAGACATTCAGGGGTTGGGCGAGGAAGGTTATGAACTGACCATCAGCTCGAAGATGGTACAGATTTCTGCCTGCAAGCCGGCCGGTCTCTTTTATGGAGTTCAGACCTTTCTTCAGCTCCTGCCCGCAAAAGTTGAATCTTCCACTATTCAGGAAGGTCCGTGGACATTGGCCACAGGAACAATAAAAGATTATCCGGAATACAGTTACCGTGGTACGATGCTGGATGTGGCCAGGCACTTTTTTAAACCGGATGTTGTTAAACGGTTGATAGATCAGATGGCATGCTATAAATTGAATCAGCTTCATTTGCATCTTGCTGATGACCAGGGATGGCGCATCGA